>CAZAYQ010000084.1:0-6754 GCA_964489345.1 uncultured Clostridia bacterium
AAATAGAGAGGTGTCCCCTCACAGCTCCTTTCATATTTTCCATAATGGTGCATATAATCTACTAAAAATGAAAAGAGGTGGATATATGTTTAATGATTTCATGACTTTGGATGTTCTGACAACTTTTGCAGGTCTTACTGCAACAACAATGCTGATAGTACAATTCACTAAATTCCTGGTAAAAAAGAAATTCGGTGATTCCTATGTTAGGGTTTACAGCTTTATTCTTGCATTAATACTTACATTTTTATTTGCCCGCCAGGGT
Organism: uncultured Clostridia bacterium; assembly: GCA_964489345.1. Classification (GTDB taxonomy): domain Bacteria; phylum Bacillota; class Clostridia; order Tissierellales; family Sedimentibacteraceae; genus Sedimentibacter. The sequence goes on from CAZAYQ010000084.1 coordinate 266, forward strand.
GGAAATGCACAAGGTATAGTAATGACAATTATAAACGCTATTTTAATAACGGTGGCGGCAACAGGGGGCTATGAAATCCTGACTGACCCCTTTGCAAGAAAATAGTTTGAAAATCACGCAGACAAATTATCACACTTTTTTATTGGAAGAATAGTATAATAATGGGCTTGACCCTAAATTATATATGAAAAGGTGTTTTTATGGGCTTTAGAAATAATAATAGTGTTGGCGGCGACTTCGGCCGCAAGTGTCCTGGCCAAGTAAGTCCCGGAGGCGGCATTTCAAGAAGATGCGAATGTGTTTATGAATGCTTGCTCGAGTTGCTGGAAGAGGCAGGAAATAACAATAGTAATCACTGCTGCCATAAAGATTCTGTAAGTCCTGACAGCGGTTCTAATTGTCTTAATAGAAGATGCGACTGCCAATGTGTATTTGATTGTCTCATTGAGCTTATAGAAGGTGCTCAGGAAGAAGAAAACAGCTGCCGCTGCTGGTGGGTTTGTAAGTAATTCTTAAAAAACAGCATCTGTCTGTTTAGACCGGTGCTGTTATTACTTTTAATATTCCTTCATCGATTCTATATCTTTGATCTTCAAGCTGTATTCCTTGACAACATCTTTCCATCTTACTTCATTGTATTTAAATTCAAACTCTTTTGCTATGATTTTCATAAGCCTGTTTAAAGAGTCCTCCCTGTTTGCATTAGCTGCCTGCCAGCGTTTATAGGGCATGGGAAGACTGTTTATGGTCAAACCAAAACAGCATAAGGGGATAACCTTTATTCCCTTTGACCAGCCAACGCCTGCTTCAAATGCAAGCCAGGGACGATTAATTGATTCCGGACTGCATATAAGAAGCATTATAGAGCATTCTTTCAATCCTTCATTTATGTTAGTCAGCCATTCATCGCCAAGGTCTATATTTTGTGAATCTGATGATACAAATATATTCAATGCATTTTCAAAAATAGTTTCAATTAAGAGCTTGATAATCAATGTCATTTCTTTATTTTCATGAATATGGGATACAAAGATAGTAGGTTTAGGATATTTCATATCTTCCCCCTGATACAGATTCTTATTTGATTCTTGTTAAGGGGCCGTCCGGCTCCGCTATATCCTTTTCATCTATCTGATTAATCAGACAGAAATAATCAAAAATTTCCTGGCAGTGATCTTCCCGGTCATTTATTAATGATAGAATATCCTTTAAAATCCCAGCCATAACTGCATTTGCAAAATAACGATACCTGCCGGACCATGTCATATTATCCGGATATCTTTCATTTACATAATACTTCCAAAAAGGCATCCTCTTTGATTCCTCTTCAGAAAGCTTGATTCTGTAATCGGGATGGGCAGGCATGAATCCGTCTTCGCACAATCTTCCGGCAAAGCCATCATCCACCATAAAGAGTCCTTTTATATATCTTTCTTTTTCAGGTGCACCGGAATCCTTTGCCGTTATTAGGCATGCGGAGTTTTGAAGGACACGGATCAATTTGTTAGTCTTGCCTTCGTTGACACCGCTTTTAATCGTCCCGGTAAATATCCTCCATTCAGAAAATACAGTGTCCAATTCTTCTCCCCGGCAGTTGAAAGCAACCTGAGAGGAGCTGTGAATTTTATGTTTTTTTAATTTTTCTATTCTTAATAAGCGCTGCTGCTCTTCAAGCTCAATTGCTTTTTCTTCCTCAATTCTCTGTTCTTCAATTTCCCGCTCAGTTTCCAATTTTTCAAGAATTTTATCCACTGAATCAGCTGTTTTTTTATCAACTAATGTAAGATAGCAATCAAACGCATCCGGATAAACAAATTCCTTATTTCCCGTCTTAAACTTTACTACAACATAAGCTTCATTGCAATCAACTATGCTTCCTTTGCCAAAGCTTTTATGGGTTACCTCTTTATTCATTAAATCCATTTATACTTCCACCTTCATTGAACTCTATATTCATAATATCACAATTCAAATTATATTGCAAATATGACAAGGACGGGGCGGGGCTATTTTTGGGTGCCTGGCACCAATAAGTTTACTCTGCCTATTGCTTCCTCTGCTTCCCTGATAAAATCATTTATAATTTCTTCACAGCTTTTAATGGAAGTTATTACAGACAAAGATTGACCTGCCTGAACAAGTCCCCAATCAACATCTCCTTCAAAAGGTGCGCTTTTCGCCTTTCCTTCTCTTAATTTACTCAGTTCCTCACAAGGAGCATTTGTTTTTTCCAGCTCAATATACTTGTCGGTTGCCTTATTTTTTATGCTTCTTATTGACCGGTTAACAAGATAACCCGTTATTTCTGTACCCATGTCTCCTGCGGCAACAATTGCATTTTTAGCATCTATATGAGCTGCGCATTCCTTTGAAGCATAAAACCTTGTTCCTGCTTGAATTCCCGCAGCTCCCATGATTAATGCGGCAGCCAGGCCTCTTCCATCTGCAAAACCTCCTGCAGCTATAACAGGAATTTTAATTTCAGGAATAACCTGAGTCATTAAGGATAAGCTCGTTATTTTTCCTATATGGCCTCCTGCCTCCATGCCTTCAATTATCAAAGCATCAGCTCCGTTTTCTTCAACACGCCCGGCCAGTTTTGTATTAGGCACAACAGGGATTACCTTTATTCCTGCATTTTTGAATTTTTCAATATAGGGAACGGGATTTCCTGCCCCCAATGTTACAAATGCTACCTTTTCACGGCAAATTAAATCAATTATTTCATCCTTGTCTTCATCCTGCAATACCACATTTACACCAAAGGGTTTGTCAGTTAATGCTCCGGCAAGCTCAATCTGTTCCTTAATCCAGGACAGGTCCCTGCCACCGCTTCCGATGATGCCTGCACCTCCTGCATTTGAAACGGCTGCAGCCAAGTTGGCTTCAGATATCCAGGCCATTGCACCCTGCAGTATGGGATATTTAATATGCAATAATTCTGTTAATTTCGTTTTCACCATATTCCTCCTAACTCATTCTAACTATATTATACCAATTTATTAAGAGATTTTCAAGATTTTCAGGGACGGTTCTTTTCGTTCTCAAGAACGAAAAGAACCGTCCTCGGAATCTCCCTGTTTTTTGTTCCAACTTTACTTATATCATAGGGAGTTTCCTGGTAGATTATATTTATCCAATTTTTAAAAAGCAGATTTGCATGGCTTCTCCACTTTACATAGGGCTGTTTTGAAGGGTCATCACCGGGATAGTAGTTTTTAGGGATATTAATGGGCTTGTTCAGACTTACATCCCTGTCATATTCCCTTTTTAAGGTTAAAGGATCATACTCGGAATGACCCATGATGAATATGCGGCTGTAATCATCCGTAACTGCAATATGAACACCGGCTTTTTCAGATTCTGCCAGTATAATCAGCTCTTCAACCGTCTTAATATCTTCTTTTTTAACCTCGGTATGTCTTGAATGAGGAACGTAGAATACATCATCAAAACCATTTAAAAGCATGCACGTACTATGTTTTTTTTCGTGTTCAAAGACACCGAATATTTTTGCCGGCAGTTCCCTTTTTTCAAGTCCGTAAAAGCAATTGAGGGCTGCCTGGGCTCCCCAGCATATATACATTGCAGAGGTAACATTCCTGTGAGAAAATTCTAATATTTGTTTCATCTCGTCCCAATAATCCACTTCCGTAAATGCAAGATGCTCAACCGGAGCCCCTGTAATAATCATTCCATCATACTTTTTATCCCTAACTTCATCAATGCATTTATAAAAGCTTTTCATATGGCTTTGGACAACATTTTTAGTCTTGTAAGATTTAGTATGGATCAGCTCCACATTTATTTGTATTGGGCTGTTTGAAAGCAGCCTCACAAACTGGGTTTCAGTATCTATTTTTGTGGGCATCAAATTGACCAGTGCAATTTCCAAGGGTCTGATGTCCTGTTTTTCTGCTCTTTCCCTGCTCATTACAAAAATATTTTCCTCTTTCATTGTTTTGTAAGCAGGTAAATCTATAGGTATAATAACCGGCATATTCCTCATCCTTTCAAGCTTTATTCAAGTGCTGTTTTTATATCATTTATAATATCATCAATATTTTCAATGCCCACATTAAGTCTTATTGCTTCAGGCATTACACCGGCTGCAATTTGTTCTTCATCAGTCAATTGTCTGTGAGTGGTGCTGCCGGGATGAAGGACGCAGGTTCTAACATCCCCTAAGTGGACAACATTGTTAATCATCTTTAAGTTCTTTGTAAATTCCCTTCCTGCTTTTGCTCCTCCTTTTATACCGAACAAAATCATACCGCCTCCGCCATTTGGCAGATATTTTTCTGCATTTTTATAATATTTATCGCTTTTTAGCTTAGGATAGTTCACCCATAATACATTTTTATTGCCTTCCAAAAACTCCGCCACTTTCAAAGCATTTTCACAGTGTCTGTCCATTCTTACATGCAGTGTTTCAAGACCCCTTAAATTGATAAATGCATTGAAAGGACTTAGAACCGCGCCATAATCCCTCAATATGTGGGTTCTTGCCTTTGTAATATATGCCTGGTCTTTAAAAGTTTCAAAGTAGCTTAATCCATGATAGCTTGGGTCAGGCTCTACAAGTCCAGGGAATCTTCCATTATCCCATTTGAATTTACCGCCGTCAATTACCGCTCCCCCCATACATGCGGCCTGACCGTCAATGTATTTGCTGGTTGAATGTATGACTATGTCTGCTCCATGCTCTATAGGTCTGCAAAGATAAGGAGTTGCAATAGTATTGTCAACAACAAAGGGAAGACCTGCTTTTTTGGCCGCATTTGAAATCTTTTCAAAATCCAATACATTCATTCCCGGATTTCCAATTGTTTCACCGAATAACAATTTGGTATTATCTTGAACCAGGGATAGTATTTCTTCTTCATTGCTATCAGGGCCAAAAAATGATGTTTCAATGCCTAATTTTTTAAGACTTGATGATAAAAGCGTAAATGTTCCTCCGTAAATAGTTGATAAAGCAACAACATGATCTCCTGAATTGCAAATGTTTGTTATAGCCATCGTTGTGGCTGCCATGCCGGACGAAACCGCAACCGCTCCTACTCCCCCTTCAAGCCGTGCTATTTTGTTTTCAAAGGCCTGTACTGTAGGGTTACTTATTCTCGAATACATATGCCCTGTCTCGGTTAAGTCAAATAAGCCTGCCACAAAATCAGGATCTTTGTAATTGTATGTAGTACTTTGCACCAAGGGGTAGACTCTTGGCTCACCTTCCTGAAAATCTTCCAATGATTGTACCAATGCTGTTTCTAATTTATAATCCTTATTCATATTTTCCTCCTCTTTTATAATAACAGTCTCATTCACCAATTTATTTACTCCTTTCGTCGCATAAATTGGGAATTTGTTGCGGTTGGCCTGCCAACCGTTTTTCAGAAAAAAACTCTGAAAAATGGGGTTAGAGCAAACAAAAAATCCCCCCATGAGGAGAGGAAAATTTTGTTTGCCGTCTCCTCATCTTTCAAATCAATCTTTGCCGGAATTAGCACCTTACATTTAACGAATGTAGGTTGCCGAGACTTCAATGGGCCGTTCCCTCCATCTCTCTTGATGAGAATTTATTTAATTGTTATCTAATTTAAAGCAAATACTCATTTTTGTCAAGGAGTATTTTTTCCAAGATTTCTAAATTTCTTATTTGTTATGTCTTGTCAACTTTCTGGTATGCTATTCTTTCATCCCCGTTTTTAAGATATACTATTCCGCAGCGGACAAAACCGCTTTTATTCAATAAATTATGCATGGGAATATTGTCACGGTGGGTATCTATTTTTAAATTGCCGCATTGTTCAAAGGACCAGTTCAAACAAAGGGATGCAGCCCCCCTTTTGCCTTCTGCTGAAGCAATCCTGTGAACAACCCCGTAAGGGTTATCATTTAGCCACCGGCCCTCATGTATTTCTGCATAAGACGGCTCCACACCTTTGAAATACACGAATGTTGCCGCAATTTTACCTTCGTCAAGGCATACATAGCTTATATTATTTTCAATATCACTTTCAATCAATGCCCTTTCAGGGTGGCTGTCCTTCCATTGATTTGGATTTCCGGAAGCCTTCATAAATTTTCTTGCATCTTCAAATATTTTTAAAACTTCATCAATATCATTTATTGTGGCTTTTCTAATTTCCATAATACTATCCCTCCAATTATTTATTTGCTCCATATGCCGGCATATCACAATGTTATTTTTGTCAGTTTAATTATATACCATAATAATAATTATAGCGAATTTTTCTTCAATAAAAAAAGTTTTTGTTGACAAGCATTTTTAAAAGTGATATCATCATAAAAATTAACAAAAGCTGTGAAGGAGAAAAAACTTTTCAGTATGACAAGTCACAGAGAATCGGCACTGGTGAAAGCCGATACTGTCATGAAAACACACTCGCTCCTGAGCTGATTTTCTGAAATAAGTAGGAAAATACGTGCGCCCCGTTACAGGCTAAGATTTGTTAGAATCTGAAT
>CAZAYQ010000085.1:0-6635 GCA_964489345.1 uncultured Clostridia bacterium
CAGGATATTACAAGGGCTGAAGCAATGACATTGATTAACAATGTTCTTGAAAGAGGCGTTCCTGAAGAAAATATTCATCCTGATGCCATATTCTGGCCGGATAATCCTAAGGAAGAATGGTACTTCGAAGCTGTGATGGAAGCAACCAACAGTCATGATTATGTATATGAAGAAGACGGCGACGAGCTTTGGACAGGAATGAAAGCAAATAAAGTTTGGCCGTAAATATTAAAGAATAAAGGAAAGACCCCCTATGATATAGCGGAGCGAAAGCTCCGCATATTTTTTTCCCTCATTTACAAAATTAGGAATATAGGCTAAAATTATAAGGTCAATTAAAATGCTAATAATCGGGCAATATAAGGCTATTGTGATAAGGAGGATTTATGGAATCAAAGAAGAAATGGATATGCTTAGTATGCGGGGAGCTAGTGGAAGGTGAAACTCCACCTGATAAATGTCCTGTATGCGGCGTAGGTCCTGAAATGTTCAAAGAAGTAATAGAAGAAAAAACAGAAATTACCGGGCGGAAATTATATAAATGGAAATGCACGGTTTGCGGGGAAGTTGTGGAAGGAGGAGAGCCTCCGGAGGAATGCCCTGTGTGCGGTGTGGGTCCCGAGTATTTTGTAAAGGTGGAAGAATTTGAAGAAGCCTCTGTTTCTGAAGACAAGGAAAATATAGTTATAATCGGTGCAAGCGGTGCAGGGATGGGGGCAGCTGTAGAAATAAGAAAAAGAAATAAGGCGGCAGACATTACCATATTGTCAAAGGAAAGCGTAAAGGGATATTTCAGACCTCAGCTTACTAAGATGCTGAGCCGTGATGATGTTACAGTTGAAGAAATTTCCATTAAAACAGATGACTGGTTTGAGGAAAACAATGTAAAACTGTTGCTGAACAAGCTTGTTGGAAGAATAGATACTGTAAATTCAAAGCTTATTCTTCAGGATAAAGAAGAGATTCCTTATACAAAGCTTATTATCGCTTCAGGAGCGGAAGTTTTTGTACCTCCATTTGAAGGCAGGGATAAGAAGGGTGTGTTTACATTAAGATATGTTAAGGATGGCCTGGAAATAAAATCATATGCCAAGGGTAAAAAGACTGCTGCTGTAATAGGGGGAGGGGTTCTTGGTCTGGAGGCTGCCAGCGGGCTTAACAATATGGGGCTTAAGGTAACAGTTATTGAAATGGCTGACAGGATTCTTCCAAGGCAGCTTGATAATGATGCATCAAAAATCTTAGAGCAAATTGTTCAAGATATTGGTGTTAATTTTTTGAAGGGTGTATCTACAAAGGAGATTGTCGGGGATGAAGCTGTAAAGGGTATTTTGCTTGATAATGACAGCACTGTTGAGGCGGATGTGGTAATTATTTCAACCGGTGTAAGTGCAAATACCGATATTGCAAAGGATACGGGAATTGAAATAAAAAGAGCAATTGTAGTTAATGAAAAAATGGAAACAGCTGTGCCGGGTATTTATGCCTGTGGTGACTGTGCAGAATTTGAAGGAATTAATTATGCACTGTGGAGTCAGGCTGTTGAGCAGGGCAAGGCTGCAGGGATAAATGCTTCAAGGGGGTATTACAAGTATTCTACGATTATTCCGTCAACAACTTTAAATGCTTTTGGCACCAGTGTGTTTTCAATCGGTGATATCGGTTCTGACCCTGAAGCCGAGTATAAAACTTATGAGGGTAAGGACAATAAAAATTACATAAAGCTCTATTTTAAGAATAATATACTGGCAGGAGGTATTTTGATAGGAGATACGTCAAAGACTGTAGAATTAATTTCCGGTTTTGAAAAAAGCAAAACAATGGAGGAAATGATAGAAAAATTCAAAGCATAATTATAGTCATTAACTATAGGGAATACGCGCTTATATTCATAGGCCGCGTATTTTTTTTATTTTCGGCTACATGTTATGACAAAATATTTATTAAAAGTCATTTATAATGGGGAATATATTGAAAATCGGCACGGGAGTTGAGGATGGTTTATTATGTTGAATATGTCTTTGTTGAAAATTTCATCATAGATTTTATTTTGCTGTTTATTACAGGCAGGCTCATCAAGAGGGTTCTTATATTAAAGAGGCTTGTAATTGCAGCACTTATCGGCTCCTTGTACGTGGTTTTAACCTATTGTTCCGGAAGGGAATTCATGGCCTCTTTCATTGTGAAATTCAGTGTTTCTGTGCTGATGATAATGATAGCATTTGATTCCAGGGGGATATTGACAAATTTAAGGGTAATAATTTGTTTTTACATTACTTCACTGATAATGGTGGGAATTATTTCTGCCTTATATTATTTAACTTATGATAAGTTGACCGTGAATGCAATTATCATGTCCATATTTACAGGGTATGCCGCATTGCATTTCTTTTTTAAAGAGATTAGGGACAGGATTTCAAAACATAATTACAAAAGGACGGTGAAATTAAAAGCCGCCGGTAAATCAAAGACATTCAAGGGCTGCATTGACACGGGAAATGAGCTTGCGGACCCTCTTACCGGGAAGCCTGTAATGGTTGTAAACATGGATTGCATAAGGGATATTCTGGGGGATGGGCTGTGCAGAAAAATTATGGATTTTTACGAAAATAAGTCCTATGAAAATTTAATTGACGAAAATAACACCATTAATTTAAGGATTATTAAATACAACACTATCAGTAAGAAAAGTGAAAGCATGGTCTGCATAGCGGCGGATGAAATTGAAATAATAAATAACAGCAAAAGTATTTTTATTGATGCACTTATAGGGATTCATCCCGGGAAAATCGGCAGGGATGATTACGATGCACTTTTATTTAGAAAATTACTTGATTGGGAGATGGAGACGGAGAATGATTATGTTAAATCGTGTTAAAGCTTTCTTTAAAAAAATATTTAACTTTATAATAGATAAGCTGGGCTTAGTAAAGGATATTTTCTATATCGGAGGAAGCGACACTTTGCCTCCACCCTTGACACAGGAGGAAGAAAGGGAAATAATAAGCAGACTTAAGGATTCCAAAGAAGCAAAAACAATTTTAATCGAGCATAATTTAAGGTTAGTTGTCTACCTTGCAAAGAAGTTTGAGTCTACGGGAATAAACGTGGAGGATTTGATTTCCATCGGCACCATCGGATTAATTAAGGCAGTTAATACATTTAAGGCGGAGAAAAATATCAAGCTTGCAACCTATGCTTCCAAATGCATTGAAAATGAAATATTGATGCATTTAAGGAGGGTGGGGAAAACCAAGACGGAAATTTCACTGGATGAACCTCTGAATATTGACTGGGACGGGAATGAACTTTTACTGTCTGATATTTTAGGCACTGAAGAGGATATTGTATTTCGAGACATGGAAAATGAGGTGGATTTATGCCTTCTTAATGATTCAATTCAGAAATTAAATAAAAGAGAATATATGATAATGAAATTAAGGTTCGGCCTTAACAATACTAAGTCTTACACTCAGAAGGAAGTGGCTGATATGCTTGGAATTTCACAGTCTTACATTTCCCGGCTGGAAAAAAAGATACTTAACAGACTAAAAAAGGATATTAACAAGGCTGTATAAAAAGATACAGCGGAGGATATAATTTTAACGGGGGATAATTTCTTTAAAGGGGAATCGACGATATGAACAAAGTAGTTATATGCGGCGTTAATACTTCTCAGCTGCCCACCATAAAGACATCGGAAATGAGAGGTATGATTAAAAAAATCCAAGAAGGTGATACTGAGCTTAGGGAGAAGTTCATTCAAGGAAATTTAAGACTAGTACTAAGCGTAATTCAAAGATTTAATTCAAGAAATGAGCCTGTTGACGATTTGTTTCAAATTGGATGCGTCGGACTTATAAAGGCTATTGATAATTTTGATTTGTCCCTGGATGTAAAGTTTTCAACTTATGCAGTTCCTATGATAATAGGTGAAATCAGAAGATATTTAAGGGATAATAATTCCATAAGGGTTTCAAGGTCAATGAAGGATACTGCCTACAAGGCATTGCAGGTGAGGGAAAGGCTGACTGCAACAAATTCACAGGAGCCTACAATTGCTGAAATTGCTAAAGAAGTGGGTGTTGATAAGGAAGAAATCATATTTGCCCTGGAGTCCATACAAGAGCCCATATCCTTGTTTGAGCCTATTTACAATGACGGGGGGGATGCTCTATACGTGGTGGACCAGGTAAAGGATGAAAAGAATATAGATGAGAAATGGATTGAAAAAATAACCTTAGAAGACAGCATAAGCAACTTGTCTGAAAGGGAAAGGCAAATAGTTGATATGCGTTTTTACAAGGGGAAGACACAGATGGAGGTGGCGGATGAAATAGGGATTTCCCAAGCCCAGGTGTCCCGCCTTGAAAAATCCGCACTGAACCAGCTTAAAAAAGGCTTCAAAACATCGTGACGCCGGCCATCCCTTTTTATATTTCAATGTTTGTCATAATTGATAATTCTTGTACATATTTTATAATATATATGGATTAAGGTGGTGGAGGTATGACTAATTATTGGGATTTGGCTGAAAAGGATGTTGTTAATATAAAAAACGGCGAAGTTATGGGCAGGTTCGATGATGTGGAAATAGACACAAGGAAGGGCAGAATTACTGCCTTTTATATAGAGGAAGCAGGCAAGCTTATGAGTATGCTTGGAAAGACAAAAGCTAAGAGAATCAGGTGGGAAGAAATATTAAAAATAGGCATGGATGTAATAATTGTTAATGTTGAATGACAGGGGTGACAGGGGGACGGGGGTAGTGTCATCTTTTTGTTCCAATGTGCAGCCCGTGTCATTGCTATGAATATGTGGATGACACTACCCCCGTCCCCCTGTCATAAATTCTTTTGCAAACTGCTCTGCCTTAAGGATTGCTTCTATTGAATCAATTTCTGCCGGCGTGTGGGCATGCATAACTTTTTCATTTATGTTTCCTATGTCCAGGAAACTTATTTTTTTATCCAAAAATAGTTTTACGCAGGCTTCGTTTGAAGCATTTAAAACTGCAGGCATGGTGCCCCCGGCTCTTAATGCTTCATAAGCCAAGGCTAAGCATTTGAATGTTTTAAAATCAGCTTTTTCAAAAGTCAATGTGCCTATATCAGACAAAGACAGGCTTTTAAGGCTGTTCTCCATGCGATTTGGATAAAAAAGTGCAAATTGTATAGGTACCCGCATATCCGGATATCCCATTTGTGCAATGGTTGAATGGTCGATAAATTCAACGCCCGAATGCATGATACTTTGGGGGTGGACGATAACTTCAATCTGCTCCGGCTCTATATCAAATAAAAATTTGGCTTCAATTACTTCCAAACCTTTATTCATTAATGTGGCTGAGTCAATGGTTATTTTTTTGCCCATAGACCAGCTGGGATGTTTGAGGGCATCTTCCACTTTAACAGTTTTTAGAAATTCTTCATTTTTACCTCGGAAGGGTCCCCCTGAGGCAGTCAGCAATATTTTATTGACAGCTTTTCTTTCATTGGCCATAAGACACTGGAAAATGGCGCTGTGCTCACTGTCAACAGGAAGTATTGGGGCATTATATTGTTTTGATAAATTCATTATGTAATTTCCGCCTGTAACTAGAGTTTCCTTATTGGCAAGAGCAATTGTTTTTCCTTTTTTTATTGCTGCTACAGTGGGTTTAAGGCCGATCATTCCGGATACTGCAGTTACAATTATTTGGCTTTTATCATATTCTGCAGCTGAAATCAAACCTTCCATGCCTGAAAGGATTTCAGTTTTTATATCGGAAGGGAGCATTTTTTTTAATTCCAGGGCCTTGTCATCATCCATAACACAGCAAAGGTCAGGAGCAAATTCTAATATTTGCTCTTTTAACAATTCAATATTGTTGTTTCCTGAAATTGCAGATACTTTTATTTTATCACAATGCTCGCGGACTACATCTAATGTCTGCCTTCCTATTGAACCTGTGGAACCTAAAATACTGATACATTTCATCACTGCACCTCTGAAGTTTTGGGGACGGTTCTTTTGGTTTTGGGGACGGTTCTTTTTAGTTTTGGGAACAGCCGTCAGACCACTTTTGTTATACACTTTTGGCACGGATAAATTCATTGTTTTTTCCGGCACTTAAGTTTGTTAATGAACAGCCCTTTTTATTTGTTCCAAACACATTTTATCATATTACTTGATTATTGGGAAGAAATTCTTGTATTATTACCGTAAGCAGGCACGTCAGCGCTGCAGCAGGCTTGTCGTGAGCACAACCCCATGAGCACAACCCCATGAGCACTACCCCATGATTACCACCCCATGATTACCACCCGCCACTACCACCCCGCCAACACTTGAGTCAGCACAAATCCGTTATGCTCAAAATTTCAATTAATGTGTGTATTTTGCTGTATCAAATTCGATAATTCGACACATTACCTTAAAACCTGAGCATATTCTACCCGTAAATCAACATTTACAAAAATTTATTCACACACTACTTGAAATTTTGAGTAAATTGACTGGGATTCAAGCTACTTTACAGGTAAATGGGCCGAAAGGATAATTTGTTCAGGGTTTTACACAATTTGACTGTGAACACCATCCCGCCAACACTTGAGTCAGCACAAATCCGTTATGCTCAAAATTTCAATTAATGT
>CAZAYQ010000086.1:0-6601 GCA_964489345.1 uncultured Clostridia bacterium
TTTTTATACATTATTATTTTTTTTATATCATTTACAGCAGCCTGTCCATCTTTGGTTTTTTATAATATTTTTTGTTGTAGCGCCATGTTAAAGCCTTAACCATTATGCATTGCATAGCCATTTATTCTGAAAATTATCTTTATCGATCAATATTTATTTTTTCTTTAAAAATCCTCCAAGCATATTTGTCAAATCGTCAACTATACTTCCATCATTATCAGCATCAAGCAATTTAGAAACTGAATCCATTAAATTATTGTCCCTTTTACCTTGTCCCAAAGCGCCTGCTAACATACCAGCCAATCCTGATGAATCTACCTTTTGGGATGATTTCTGTTTTCCCAATGTTCCTAACAAGAGCGGTGCTAATTGTGCCATTAAGCTTGAAGTTTGATCTTGATTCATTCCGGTTTGTTTTGCAAGATTTCTTTGTATGGACGGGTTCTTATTTCCCAATATATGATTAAGTATTTTAGCACCATCCTCTTTATCAACATTTTTTAAGAAATTATCGATATTATCTATATTGTCGTCTTTGTGGTTATCCAATGCTTTTGCCAAAGATGAAGCACCTTTTTCAGAAGCGGCATTTTTGCCCATGGCCTGCATTAATGCGGGTAATCCTAATTTTATAGCCTGTTGAATTTGTGAGGAATCAGCTCCCGTTGATTTGCTTAATTGTTTCAATACATTTTCATTTCCTAACTGCCCTGATAATAAATCCATTAAATCCATAATACCCTCCATAAAAAATTAATATACATAAATATATACCCTAATCAATTGCTTTTCAAACATAATATAGTTTAACAGCGGATTTCAATTATTAAGTAATAAACAATTTACTTATTGAAGTTTTTGATATAAAATAAAAAACACACCACTTAAATATCAAGGAGCTGAGACAATGAGTTTAAAAGAAGAAATAATTGATATAATTGAAAATTCGGTTCTTGAATCAGAAAGCAAGGAATTATTTCGCAAACCTATTGTTGGCTTTTCATCTGCTGCTAATCCTTTGTACCATAAGCTCAAGGATATAGTAGCACCGGAACATTTGCATCCGACAGAAATTCTTCCCAATGCTAAAAGCGTAGTATCGTTTTTTGTTCCATTTTCCGAAAGCGTTGTCAAATCAAATATCAGAAATGCCTCTGTTTCAAAGGAATGGGGCATAAGCTACGTAGTTGCAAACAATCTTATTAACCAAATTTCAGATATATTAATAGAATATTTAGCAAATAAGAACATTGATTCTGCAACAATAAAGGCAACACACAATTTTGATGAAAAAACCTTAAAATCAGCATGGTCCCACAGAAGTGCGGCATACATAGCGAATATGGGCAAATTTGGCCTAAATAGAATGATAATAACAAAAGAGGGCTGTGCAGGAAGATTTGGAACAGTTGTCGTCGCTTTAGAAATTCCAATTGAAAAAGAAGAAAACAATATTGAATATTGCTTGTATTATAAAAATGGAAGCTGCTTAAAATGCATTAAATCCTGCCCGCAAAATGCCCTTAGTACAGATGGATTTGACAGGTTTAAATGCTATGATAAGCTTCTTGAAAATGCAGAAGAACTTAAAGAATTCGGACTTTGCGATGTATGCGGGAAATGTGTTGTTTCATGCCCCTTTGCAATTATCAAACAGCAAGGTGATGATATTAAGCTATAAACCTTCATGAAAAGGAGACCGTAATATGGTTAAAACATATATATCAATACTATTAATTATAGTTTCAATAATCCTCATGGCAATGCCATCGAGTCTTGCCATGACATTTGCTTCCGGCCCGGATGAAAGGGGAGGCTCTTATTATGCTGTTGGAAAAAAGACCGGCACTATCTTTATATGCAGCTTTGATGATGAAGGGAAAGTATATAATATTACCATGCCTTGGTATTCATAAATTTTTCAACCAGCATTTCAGCCGCTTTAACTATTTCACTGTCAAAATTCATGTAGTCAAGAAGTTTAATTGCATTTCTGGTTTGTGAGGGACCTTCTTTTAGCTTATAATCAAAATGTATGCCATCGTCTGTAATATACTCGCGAAAATGATAGTTTTCATATTCGTTACTTAATATATGTGTAAGTTCAATGTCGTGAGAGGCTGTTATGCAAAGACAGTCCATATTGTGCAGATATTTAAGCACTGCAGCTGAGGCTGCAATCCTTTCTATTGTATTTGTCCCCTTTAAAATTTCATCTATAAAACATGTGCAGGCGGTATCCTGCACCTTATCAAGTATTCTTTTCAATGATTTTATTTCGATAATAAAATAGCTGTCTCCATCCTTTATATTGTCCCGAACAGCCATTGAAGTAATTATTAAAGAAAACCGCGGGTTGAATTCTTTTGCTGCACATGTGTAAATTGTTTGAGCCAAGATGCTATTAACAGCTAATGATTTAATAAAAGTAGATTTTCCTGAAGCGTTGGAGCCGGTAATTATACTGTCATTGCTGATTTTCCCGCTGTTAGGAACCGGCTCTGAAAGCAGGGGATGATAAAAGTCTTTAAATTTTATGGAATTTTCATTATGAAAAACAGGCCTGCAATAAAAGGGCAGACTTTCCCTGAATGATAATACACAAATAGCCATGTCAATTTCACCGAGTGATTTATATAATATGTGAAAGTCATCGGAATACTTTAAGATCATATTAATTGCTTTATTGTATTTTCGAATATCCATAAGAAATATAATTTTTAAATATTCTGCAAAAATTGACATATCGGAAAAATCCTTTTGCATGATATCCGGAAGATTTGTTCTTAGAGCTTTAAAGATACTATAGCTTCTTTTCAAGTCACTGAAAAAGGGAAGAGATTCATAAGTCTTGTTTTTAAAAATTTTATTTGTACATTGCAAAAGAGATGAAAAATAATTTATGGCAGAAAATTCTCTTTCTAATTTTACCTTTGTTTTGTAATATACCAAGCCGTTTAATACAGCAGAAATTATGAAAGATAAAATAGCTGCCTGTGTGTTAATAAGAGATATAAATATGCAAAGGACAGGAATAAGTGCTAATACATTATAAATATAATTATATTTCAAGGATTTTGCTTTTGCATCAAAAATAAAAGAAGTTATGCCGTTATAGTTATATTTTCCTGTTTTAGCAAAGATCATCTGAAGTTTAAGCCTTTTATCAGGATTCTCTTTTAGATATAAAATAAGTTTCTCTCTTTTTATAAGAATACTTTCTTCTTTTTGTAAATTATGAAGCGTGTCATAAAGGTATTCTTCGCCTACAGAAGTCAAGCAGGAATTAATGCGTTTATATATCAGGTTCATATCTAAATCATCCCATGTAATATCATCTATAATATTTGATTCACCGGGATTAGCTGATTTATAGCGATGATAAGCTGCGATACTTTCAAAATCGCATTTCTTTTGCCCGGGTATTTTTCCGAATGTGTTTATAAGCAGCGATTTAAGTCTATTGGCAGCTCTTACATTCGATATGATCAGAGCAAAAGCAACTATAAGTACTAATAGTATAAAATACAATGTAAGGTCCATTAAATCTCCTTTTTATCCAAAAAATTAGTTCTCAAAACTCCTGCCGCAATCAAAACTATTTCCGCAATTTACCTCTTGCACTTATCTGTACAGCTAAATTATATAACCTATACTCATATTAATCAATTGTTTTTAGAGGCAAGCAATGTTAACATTTGAAAATGAGGAGAAGTTATTTTTATTACTGAAGACATATAGATAATTATAAGTTTGACTTATTAAGAATACTTTATTAAAATATAGAAAAACCTTATGGGAGGTGCATAATGAAATTTACATTTAATCATTTTAATTTTAATGTTCTTGATTTAGAAAAAAGCATGAAGTTTTACCAGGAAGCTTTAGGATTAAAAGAGGTGAGAAGAAAAGAAGCAGAAGACGGAAGCTTCATACTGGTATATTTAGGTGACGGGGAAACAAATTTTTCATTGGAACTGACCTGGATGAAAGGAAGAACAGAAGCATACGATTTGGGCGACCAGGAATTCCATCTTGCAATGGCTGCGGACAATTACGATGAAGCTTTCAAAAAACATAAAGAAATGGGCTGTATAGAATATATAAATGAAACAATGGGCATATATTTTATCCTTGACCCGGATGGTTATTGGATTGAAGTGGTTAGAAGGAAGTAGTCAATGGTTAATGGGAGAAATATAATGAATATTAAAATACGAAGAGTGGCGGTTGAGGACTTAGATATATTAGCAGCAGTAGAAAGAGAATGCTTCCCGGAGGCAGAAGCTGCTTCTAAGTCATCATTGGAACAAAGAATCAAGACATTTCCGGACAGCTTTTTTGTAGCAGAAATTGATGGAAAAATAATTGGATTTATTAATGGATGTGTAACAAACGAAATGACTATTTATGATGAGTTATTCAGCGATACTTCTTTACATATGCCAAATGGATATTATCAAGCTATTTTCGGACTTGACGTAATTCCTGATTACCGCAATCAAGGAATTGCTGCACAACTAATGAACCATATGATAGATACAGCAAAATCGGCAGGCCGTAAGGGACTTATCTTAACATGTAAAGATAATCTAATCCACTACTATTCGAAGTTTGGTTTCGAAAATAAAGGTATGTCAAATTCCAAACACGGGGGATCTGTGTGGTATGATATGATTTTAAAGTTTTAGCAAATGACACTACCCCCGTCCCCTTGACATATAGGGAGCATTATGAACAGTTACAGAATACAAGCAATTGAAACGCTGAAGAAAATATTTAAGGATAAGTCTTATTCAAACATTGTGATAAACAATGATATTAAAAATGTTGACCGTAGGTTTCTTTCCTTATACCGCAAATCAGTCTTGGGAGTTATTGAGAACTTAATATTTATAGACTGGGTTATAAATGAAGTGTCAAAAACTAAGACAAAGAAAATGGAAAGAGATGTTTTGCTTGTGCTGAGGTTAGCTGTATATCAGATATTCTTTTTGGATAAGTCCCATGAAAATATAGTAGTAAATGAAAGTGTCCAATATATTAAGGACAAAGGTAATATAAGGGGCTCGAAATTTGTTAATGCCGTACTTAGAAATATATTGCGAAGCAAGGATAAACTTACGGCAAAAATGAATAACCTGCCTCAGGACGAATACTTAAGTGTTAAATATTCATATCCAAAGGAATTAATAAATAGATGGAAAAAGCAGTTTGGTAAGGAGATAGAACAGGTTTTAATTGCAAATAATACTGAAGCTCCACTGGAAATAAGGGTTAATACTTTTAAAATTAAGAGAGATGAGCTGATTAAACTCTTTGAAGAAAAAGGTATAAAAACTTATAAATGCAAATATGCCCATAAGGGATTAATTGTAGAAAACCCTTTCGAAATTCATAAGACAGATGAATATAAAAACGGTCTTTTTTCTATTCAAAGCGAAAGTTCAATGCTGGCAGGGCAAATACTAAAACCTGAGGAAAACTCACTTATAATAGATATGTGTGCTGCCCCGGGAGGGAAGACCTTAAATGCGGCGGAAATGATGAATAACACAGGCGAAATAATATCAAGAGACATATACCCTGCAAAGCTTAAGCTTATAGAAAATGAATTAAAAAGATTAGGCATAAATAATGTCAAGGTTGAAGAATATGATGCAGCGAAACTGGATGAGTCCTTGTTGGGAAAGGCAGATTATGTTATAGCCGATGCTCCATGCACAGGGCTTGGAATCATAAGACGCAGACCGGAAATAAAATATAAACAGACTGATTTAAATGGTATAACAGAAATTCAACATAAAATACTTGAAAATGGCTCAAAATATTTAAAACTTGGAGGCCGGCTGGTATATTCCACCTGCACTACAAATATTGAGGAAAACTACCAACTTATTAAAAGTTTCTTGAATGATAACAAAGATTATATTTTAGACGATATATCTGAAAATATTGATGAGTATTTTGAGACAGCAAAAAATGGTTACCTTGAAATTTATCCCCATATTCACAGCATGGATGGGTTTTTTATTGCGAAAATAAAAAGGATATGATATAATTGAAAAAATTTGATATGTAATTTTGATACTTTGAGATTCCAGGTTTCGCAAAGAGGCTTTTGACCTTGTCATGAGTTCATTCAATGTCATATATAGAAGGATTAGTATGAAAAAAATTGATGATTTAAGCTTTGAAGAGCTGAAAGAAGCAATGCAAATAATTAATGAACCGAAATTTAAAGCAGGTCAAATATTTGACTGGATACATAAAAAAACTGTTGACAGCTTCGATGAAATGACTAATGTATCCCAAAAAACCAAGGCAGAGCTTAAAAAAGAATATGAATTTACTCCAGCAGAAATTCAGCTTAAGCTTGAATCAAAACTGGACCAAACAAAAAAATATGTAATAAAGTTTGAAGATGGAAATATTGTAGAAAGTGTTTGTTTAAAATATAAATTCGGCAATACTGCATGCATTTCATCACAGGTGGGATGCAGGATGGGTTGTCATTTTTGTGCTTCCACTAAAAGAGGCCTTATTAGAAACCTGTCTGCAGCAGAAATGCTTAAGCAAATATATTTGATTCAAAAAGATA
>CAZAYQ010000087.1:0-6567 GCA_964489345.1 uncultured Clostridia bacterium
TGGTGGAGGCTGTTTTGCTCCTGTCCCCCCGGGCTGTGGCGGTGACGGTGAGGGAGCTTGCCGTCTCCCAGCGCCACACCTTAAGGAGGCCGGAATCGCTTATATTGGTGCCACCGGAAGCTGCGCCCTCAACTTTCCACTCCACCGTATCGTTATAACTGCCGGTGCCGCTTACCTCGGCGCCGAACATAAGGGATCTGCCCTTGTTTACGGTGGGGTTGGTCGGAGACAGGCTTATGCCGGTTACCTCAAAGCTGCCGTCCCGGTAGCGGTAGGTGGCGGTGCGGGCATTGCTGTCCTCCAGAACTTCGAAGGCATCCGCTCCGCCTGTCCCGTAATTTATGCTTCCGAAATATCCCTGTAGGTTACTCTCCGCCCACTTCAGGGTCATTTTACCTACCCTTTCCAAGATAATAGAATCAGAGAGCAGGTCGGTATAGAGAGGCATGCCTCCGTTTACATTTCGTATATCGGAGCAGTCTATATGCACATTACCGGTGGTGTTCACAGTAATCGACTGGCTTGCGGCAATACCGGTGGCAGCATAAAGTCCCGATGAACTCGAACGATCGGAATAGCAGGCCGCCGTGAAAGAAGCGTTTCCGGTAATTTCCACCTTTGGGAAAAATACGCCGGCAGAATTACTGCTCTTAGAATCCGCCAAAACGGATACCTGAGCATCCCCTTCAATCCTTAAGACGGCATCCGAAAGGATGAAGCCCCTTTCGCTGGTAGTAATCGCGTTGGCTATGTTCGTCTCACTTTCTACAACAATATCGAGGCTTCCGCTGCTAAGGGCGCTTTCTGTGTAGATCAAAATATCCCCGTCGGTATCATTTAAAATACCATAGGCTGCCCCATCATTTTTCTGTGTTATATAGTTGCTGCCGATAAGGAGAATCTTTAAATCTCGGGGCTCTCCATAAGCCAATGAAATCGTGCCGCCGCTGTAACCGCACAACATCAGCACGCCGCCTCTTAATTCGGCCGTGCAGCCGTTATAGCCCAGCCTTCCCGTTGGCTCCGACTGACCGTTGACAAAATATGGAGCAGCAGCAGTTAGGACCTTCCCGTTATCCACATTTATCAAAGTTACCGGATCGGCCGCATAAGCCGGCAGTGACAGGGCCGGCAGCATAGCCAGTACCATGCACAGGGCCAGCATCAGGCTTAAAGGCCGTTTTAACAAAACTCTACGTTTAAATCGTACTTTCTTCATTTTGTTCTCCTTTCATTTACAAAGTTTTAATCAGTAACATGCATTCATGTGTGACTCATGGTTTGAAATTTAAGGACATCTGTGCTTTCACACTCATTTGCACTCCTCTTTGGGAAAAATGCGGTAGTGGATTTTTGAATACTCCAACAGCTGCATAAATTCATGGAGGTGGATTGTATCTGCCACTACCAGATCCGCGCCTGATGCCCAAGCCTTCTTTGACAGCCAGTGCTTTGTGTCGCAGCTTATCACGCATATCTTTGCGGTTGGAAACCTTTGCCTGATGCTCTCGATGCATTCGGGCTCAAAACTTTTCCGGCTGCAAGGCTCCATCACAATCATATTGGGCTCATGGATTGCGCAAAGCTCCAAAATAGCGTCCCGGCTGTCGAAGGCGAGAGCTACAACATTAAAAGCCTTGCTAAGACCCGCGTATAAGGGCACATTGCCTTCAGCTTTGTCACTGAACCATAATATTTTCATTTCAGCCTCCTTTTTCGCCTTTGGCGATACTGGGCTTAACCTCCTTTCGGTATTTTTGGCAACTTTAAATACATGGTAATACTATTTTATAATATTGCGGCTTTTATTGTAATGCACAAGTGTTATCACTTTGGGTTAACACTTGTTAACAAAAAGCATAAAAGGGCGGGAGATGCTCTCGCCCTTTCATGCTTTTACGTTTTGCTTTACTATTTACTTACCCGCAATCAGACCATTTTGCAGCCCGTAAGCTACCAGCTGGGCACGGCTTTTTGCCCCTGTTTCCGTGTACATGCGGGATATATATACTCTTACCGTGCCCGTCGTCAGATACATCTCGGCTGCGATTTCCTCGGAGGACTTTCCAAGAGCCAGCAGGCCCAGTATGCTGATGTCCGTCTTGGACAGCTTTACCGGCAGAGATTCTGAGCGCAGCCTTGGAAAGATGCGGTAAGGCATATCCGCGTTTTGAATAAAACTGACAAGTTCGTCCAGCGAAAGGTTTTTCCACAGGAATATATCGGCTCCGGCCTTTTCCGCCGCCTTTACCAGATTGTCATCCTCAACCCCCGTCATGATAAACACCTTTATGTCCGGATAGCTTTGTTTTAGAAGCTTGGTGTAATCAATGCCGTTGCCGTCCTTTGTGAACACATCCATCAGCACCACATCGGGCTTATGCTCTTTACACAGCTCTATCACGTCAGAGGCCCTGTCTGAATGCCCTGCGAGCTCAATATCCCGCGTTTGCGCCAGGGCCTTAATGAGTGTATCCCGAAGAAAAATCTGATCTTCAATCAATACGATTCGCATTGCTCCTGCACCCTCCTTTCCGGGGCGGTGGTTCTTGGGAAAGAGACGCGAAGAACAAAGAAATCGGATTTTTTATATTCCATTTTCCCGCCTGCCCCTTGTGTCCTGACCCTGATGTCGGAAAGCCCCTGCCCCTCAATAGGGGGAGCCCCAACGCCTGTACAGCGGTTTTTAATTAAAACTTCCGCGTAGTCCCCATCTTCATAAAAGCTGATTTCAATCACCTGTGCGTAGGCATGACGTGCCGCATTTGCCAGCGCCTCACGCAATATCGCACGCAGAGCGGTCTGCTCTTTTTTTGTGAAAACCGCCTCGCCGTACAGCTCAATCTTTATGCCGAGGCGCCTGTACATGGTGATAAACTCTTCCAAAGAAGCTTCTAAGTCACAAAGCCCCTGTTCGCCCATTTCATCACCGGATAATACCAGGAGCTTGGAAATTTCCTCCGGGACAGCCTTGCTGCTGTGCTGCTTATCGGATTTCAGAAGGATATCCATTGACAGGCCCGCCACCGTCAGGCGCTGGGACCAATCATCGTGGGCGGCGCGGGACAGGCGCTGCCGCGCGTTCATTCTCTCCTCAAGCTCTATTTCGGAAATAACCGCCCTCAGCTCATCATTCTCCCGGGCCAGTTCTTCATTATCCTGCCTCAGCTTTTGCGCAGTGCAGGCTATTTCTGTTATATCGGAAAGGGATATCTGAATAAAAGATTTGATGCCGGATGAAAAACTGCTGTTTTCCAAAAAATAGACGGCATCTGTGGTGTGAACTGTCTTTCCCCCGTCCAGGTCACTGATTTGCATCTTGCCGGTTTCGCTGAGGCCTTTAAGCGCCCGATCAAATTCTTGCAGGCTTTCATGCTCACCTATACCCAGCTTCTCACACAGGGTGTTAAATGCCGGGTTTGTTTCTAAAATCCTGCCTTTTCTGCTGGCAACGCATATGCCCTGGTCTATACTCCGCAAAACATGGGGCATGGTATCAAGGGTTATCTCTGAGCGTGCATGGCTTCTCAAGGACCATAGCATGTGAATTGCATCGATCATCATCCATGATGCGGCAAAGGCGAAAAGAAAAACCGGCAAGGGCATAGGTGCTTTTTCAAAAACAGCCAGGTAAGCCAGAGGTGCGAAAATGCTGACCTTTGATATATCGAGCTTTAGCGGCCGCCTTATCGGATGTTTTAGATACAGCAGAAAAAGCAGGGGAGAAAGCAAAGCGATGCAGCGCATTGATGCTGATATGTATAGGAAAATGCCGCCCTCTATGGAAGCCATGGCGGTGATCCCCTTAAAGACAATGGCTGCGGACAAAGCCGCCTGTATCCCGTACAAGGCTCGTATGTACAAAACTGCGCTTTTGTCGTGAAGAAGCTCACCTGTCTTAAGAACAATTAGGGTTTGCAGGATCATTGTAACAAGAATCATGAAGAAAAGCATCTTCCCTATAATCGCAGGTATGTAGTACCAAATCATATCCTCACCTCCCGCCCGTAATGATAACACGCATCATGATACCGTCATTTTCAAGCTTATGAAAAACCTTGCCCCCGCGGGCTCTGATACCGGCGGTCAGACTTTGGGGCAAGATGTCATTTTTTATTGGCGGATCGCCGCCGTCCCATGAAAAGACGCAGCTGAATATAAGCTCTGTGCCTTCGGCATCCAAACGGCAAATGACCGACAGACCGGAAGCATCAAAGGCATACAATAAAATGTTATCAACTACTTCAAGAAAAATCTCCATATCACCAAAATGACAAAAGCTGCCGGGTGATACCGTAATAACACCGTCAATACCAAAGCGCCGGCCGTCATTAATCAGTCCGGCGGCGTATTTTTCAATCAGCTCCAAAGGAAAAAGTGAATGCGTCTCAAGACTTCTTATAATGAAGCTTAAGCGGTGCCGGCAAATAGAAATTAGAAAACGGCCGCGCCGCAAATGCCGGCTCTCTTCTTCAGGAGAAGGGCCGGCTTCTTGCCCCAGATGCCCTATCACATTCCCAAGCTTTTCTTTAAAGAGGCGCTCCATCTGGGAAGAGTAACGGTCCTGCTCAAATTTATCCGTCAGATCGCGTACTTTTTCAGTGTCATGTAGGAGCAGCTTTCTAACGGATTTAAGTTTTTGATTGGTTTCCTCCAGGGACCTTTCAAGCTGCTTGAGAAAAGTGATGTCTTTTAAGATAATCGCAAAGCCCGAATCTAAGGGGTATTGATCAAGCTTGAACACCTGCTTATCTAAAACAATCTCTTTATTATCATAGGTGTCATGGCCTTGCTCAGACAGTCCCGGCTCCTTTTGCCACAGCAAATCCATGGTGGCATTGGCATAAGCCGGATACCCCTGCTTATCAAAAATAGCAACAGCATAAGGCGAGTTGTTGAGGATGGGCAGATCCAGCAGTGAGGCGCCCATAAAGCGCTCTCTTTGCACGGCAAGATTAAAGGCTAAAATAAAAATGGCTATAGTCGTGGGAATATCCATGTCGATAATCATTTCAATTCCCATGGTGTAAAAGGTTTGGTAGACCAGCAACATGGCAATAAGCGCGACTGCATAAAGCACCTGAAGCTTGTGGCTGCGGGTCTTTGATTTGGCAGCCAAAATATAAAGCCCTGCAAGACACAGGGAAAAAGACCATATTACCGATATGCAGTAGACAGGTCCGTTGGTATAATCACGGGTCCATGACCAGGGGTCGGTATCCCTATATGCAAAAACCAACTGATGGATATCATTTGTAAAAACAAAAGCAGTCAGCAAGGCTGCAACGGAAACGAGTAAAATCAGAATTCTTGGGGCAAGCGGCTGTTCTGAGCGGTTGGCATAGCATATGCTGAGCCAGCAGACAGGCAGCAGGTGGCGGGGAATATAGGTGGAAAACCAAAGATATCTGGATACCCCCGGGTCAACCGCCAGAGTTTTTGCGATGCCCGCCAACATCCAGAAGGATATCAGTGCGATAATGCGCAGATTGAGATCCCGCCCTGAACCGCGGGGAATCCGCTTTTGAATTCTTTGGGCGGCTATGCCAAAGAGCAGCAGAGTTAGACACTGCAAAGCCAAACGCTCCTGTACCGACGCGGGGCTGTAGAGCTTTGCCGATAAAACCTCCCGGCGAAAACGCGGGTTATAAGTCAGTCTTGCCTCGTCCCAGGCAGACAGGTCGGTTTCGCCCTCATATTGTGAAAACCCCGCCTGCAAAAGCGCCTGGCGGCCCTGCTGCGACAATAGAAATTCTTTTACGGTTAAAATCGCCGGCATTTCCTTTTTTCCACCGCTGAGTATACCCCAGTCCACCGAGAGTGTGCCTTCCTCCGGCGTGATTATATCCCAGCTATCCGAAATTCTGCTTAGATTAGCCGCCTGAAAATCCCAAAGGAGTATCGCGTCATATTTCAGCATGTTTTTTAGGGGAACCATGTTCCGATAGTCCCGGGATTTATATTCGTCTTGGTGATTTAATCTATTTTGTGCTTGCAAAAATGCAAAAGCCTTGATTGCGGGAGTCAGATCTCCCTCTTCAGCCTGCAAGCCCCTTGCCAGGGCGATGGCCATGAGCCGCCCTCCCTCGATGGCTGAGATGGGGATCAACACAAGGGCATCGCTTTCAAGCAGTGTTTGCCAACCCCCTATGCGCCCGGCAAAATTTTTGTCCCGTTTTACCGCGATTACTGCCTTAACAGTGGAAAGGGGGACATATTCCATAACAGCGGATTGCTTTTGATACTGGCGGGCCTGAGGGCCGAAAACAAAGGCAGCTCCTTTCAGGCCGGGAAGCTGATGGGCCAAAAGATATGGACTTACACGCAGGATTTCATTTTCCATGTAAGGCATCAAGATTTCCGGCAGAGAATCAAGAGGATCCTGCGCAAATATAAGCTTATTGCCGTCAGGCTGCGAAAAGGGAAATATAGAGAAAAGAGCAAATCCTGCCGCAAGACACAGGCACAATAAGAATATACCTATCCGCTTCATTTCAGACACCTCCCTAGGGCAGCATTTAGACAGAGATTATATTGGCGGAGTCTATAATAACAGTCATATGTTTA
>CAZAYQ010000088.1:0-6551 GCA_964489345.1 uncultured Clostridia bacterium
TATAAATATTGTATTATGCCTTACATTTTGTAAGGCATAATTCTTTTTTATTTAAAGACTGCACTCCTTGCTGTCGTCTCATATTATTATACAACATGTTACAGGAAAAAACACTTAATAATTTAATGTCATGGCACTTACTCTTTTCTTCAACCCTGACCGTATTTTTCAAACACATACTTAACTAAAAGATTCATAAGAATAATAAATACTATAAAAAATAAAGACTTGGCGGGATTTTCAAAGAATGAGCTCACATTTTGACCGATAAAGGCCAGGGACAAAAGCATTACAAATTTTGAAGGCAGGAGTATTGCAAGAAACATTTCCGTCCTCATATTTGTCAAAGCTGCAGTACCGCTTATTAAAAATGACGGTGTAAAGGGAAAGCAGTATAATAGAAACAAGAGGTTTAATTGTTTTTTCCTAACCTTTTCGAGGGTACTGCAATACCTGCTTCTCTTTATTCTTTCATTTATTCTTCTTGCTCCTGCTTTTTTTAAAAGCAAAAACAAAAGAAATGATCCTAAACAATTCCCAATCCAGGAATATAGGTAGCCAAAGAAGAACCCGAAAACAGCTACATTTATTATCACAAATCCCACCAATGGCAATACGGGAAAAAATGCCTCAACCACAGGAAAAAGTATTGCTGCAACAGGTCCCCATGTTTCAACATAATTCATAAAAATATTGGAATACTCTGCAAATTCCATTATCAATTTCCTTTATTTAAACTGTATTTATTATGCCCATTTATATTAGCATACAAATCTAAACAAAATATTAATTATGTAAATTATAGGAAACCCAGTTAATGTTATCATTATACTTGATTATTTTCAATAAAAAATATAATATAAAAATGACGCTGACATTGCTTTATTCATAGTAATGAACAGTTGCAAAATTTAATAAATATTGAAAGGATTAGTATGAAATTTTTCATAGGAGTTCCAATACCTAAAAGTTATAAAAATAAAATAGAAATGTTGAGGGCAGAGTTCAGATTTTTTACAACCGAGCCCCATATTACCTTGGTCCCTCCTCCGGCACTTCCTGATGAGGATGATTTTGTTGAAAAAATAATTGAAGTATGTAAAAAAATTGAGCCCTTTGATATAAGGCTGAAGGGGCTTGATCAGTTCGGAACCAGAGTTTTATATGTCAGCGCTGATTCTCCGGCTTTAATTGATTTACATAAAAAAATTTATGAAAACCTGGGCTTGAAGGAAGAAAGAAGAGGATTTACCCCCCACTTGACAATTGTAAAACAAAGGCCAAAAAGACCTGTAGATATAGGTGAAATAAGAAAAAGGGCAGAAATAAAACTTATTCCCTACCCTGAATATATTTTAAATTCAATTACAATCTATTATCAGCCAAAGGAACACTCCATATATGTTCCCTACATGGAAATCCCCCTTGGCGAATAATTTTAGGGACGGTTCTTTTCGTTTTAGGGACGGTTCTTTTTATAAAAAGAACCGTCCCCAAAAGTTACGGGTTTTTTGTAAATGTCAGCTGCGGCAAAATTATTAATGTTTCTTTTTCGCTGTCCTCCTGCTTCCAGAATAATATATGGTTTACTTTAGCAGATAAAGGTTTATAGCCTTTCTCCATATATGTTTGTATGTCATTTTTAAATTTTGCTGAAAACAACACTATGTAGCTGCCATTTTTGTCCATGCAGCCATTTTCGTCAAATTGCAGTATTTCACCGCTGTTCAGCCGTTTAACAAGTCCGATTGTCCTGTAAAAACGAGACAAGTATACATCCTTGTATTTTAATTGCATAGCTATAATTTCCGAAGCCGGGTATTCTTCATTATCAAATTCATACTTAATATTTTTTAAGCCCATACCCATGAATCCTGTTTTTCTTTGGATAAATTCTCCGCTGTAATGAATGGACAAAGTTTTTTTAGCCCTTGTCATTCCTACATAAAGTTGTCTTTTTGTTTCTTCTTCACTTAAATTTAAATCTCTTAACACCATTACAACATGGTCAAATTCCTTCCCCTTAGATTTATGAATTGTCGAGACCGTTACTTTGTCGGTTGCGGCATAAAAATTCTCCTCCTTAGATTCTTCTATAAACATTGAAAAATCTGACTTGTATTTATATTTAGGGGCAGTATCTTCAAAATTTGAGATTATTTGCTTCAATAAAGGCAAATTTTCACTTTTTGCAAATCTTTTAAAGATTGTCTTTTTTGCATATTCCCATTCTTCATCATTTATTAAGGGAGCTTCATTTGATAATTTTAATGCTTCCATGAAAGACCTGACTTCGAAGAGATTTTTAAGATTGTAATTGTCTCCTCTTTGTACCATTCCGGCTTTAATGCCGCCCTTATCCAGAAGTGCATATATTTGAAGAGCTTCTTCGTTAGTTTTTGTGAGAATGCAGGTGGACCCAGGTATTCCATCCTTAAGGAGTTTATCTAACACAGCTGCAATGAAATTACTGCTTTTGTACTTTGTTATGTCCACATTGCCCTTTTCTTTTGAAACTGCAGCAATTGGCATGCTTTTCAGCCGTTTTTTCATTATTTCCACAAAATAATTGGAAAAATCAACGATACTTCTTGAGCTCCTGTAATTTTCCACTAACTCGTACATTTTAGAACCCGGGAAAGATAAAATATTGCCCATATATTTTGAGTCCGAGCCCCTGAATGAAAAGATATTCTGGTCATCGTCACCTACTGCTATTACCCTCATATCCTCATTTCTTTCCATAAGGGTTTTCACAAGTCTGTATTCATTTGCATCCATATCCTGAGCTTCATCTATTACCAATACATTCTTTGTAATTCTTGACTGCTCTACTTCATTGTTTAATATGGCATCTACAGCATCGTTTATTATACTGTTTGATTTTTCTATATTTCCAACCAATCCCAATAAATCAAAGCAATAGGAATGAAATGTTTTGATTTCAACATAATTTGCCTTTGTCCCTATAAGATCTCCAAGTCTTTTCTTAAACTCTGCTGCTGCAGCCCTTGAAAATGTAATCATTAACAGCTGCTCATTTTTTACATCTTCAAGCTGCAAAACGGCTGCCAGCTTGTGTACCAGAATTCTGGTCTTGCCGCTTCCCGGACCCGCTGCCACTAATATATATTTTGATAGCTTATCATTTATAATTCCTAATTGAGCAGGAGAAAGCCGGCCGAAGAGCTGCCTGAACCTGTCAGGCGTCATATTTCTTTGAATTTCATCACCTTTGGGACCTTTAAAATATTTTCTTAAAAATGAGCTGTAATCCAATCGAAAATAATCGTCTGCGAATTTAAGTGCAGAATTGTAGTCTTTCATCATCTTTTTTGCATATTCGCCCACTATATGTATCATTTCAATCTTGTGTTTGTAAAAGTCCTTGAGAGTTTTATAATCTTCAGCCTTGTATCTGATTCTATTGTCATTTATGAGTCTTTCTATGCTGATGGCATTGTAGCTAACAAGGAAGCCCCCCTCAATATTAAGTATTCCTATCTTTGATAGATAGAAAAGTGAATCTTCTATTTGTTTGGGGCTTGCTTTTTTGTTTAATAGCTGCATGTTGAAATTATACTCTTCAGTTAGTTCAAGGACAGAAAATTCCAATGTGTTTTCATTGTTTACATTAATTTTCTGAAGGTGTTTTAATATAAATTCTGCAATAGTCCATCTTTCCTCTAATTCTTCCAATGCTTTATTTTTGTCCCTTAAAAGAAGTATCTTTATATAATTGTTATTTCCTTTGGCATTTCGCTTAACAAGACCTTTTATAGACCAAAAATTTAAAACTCTTTTAATTTTATCAGGATTGGAGCTTTTCATGCCTTCATTCAAAGCAAGCTCATTCAGCTCCTTAATATTTTTGATTGTAGTTTTTTCTGATATCTGCGAAAGGATAAATCGCTCCAGTTTAATATATTCGTAAAGTTTATCATAGGAACTTTTGCCATGGCTGCTTTCATCCATATATACAGTCAGATCCTTTGCATCGGATAATATTCCGGCCTGTCTCAAAAGCTGGATTACATGTATGACTTGTGGCTTTTCAATTCCCAAATGGTCGGAAATATAATCAACCCTGGATTCTGCCTCTTCGCTGCCTGCCCTTCTCCGGCTTCTTGCCGAAATAAGCCTGCTCATTATTCTTGCAGCCTCTTGTTTTTCTGTTTCATTAAACAAATCAGAACCGGCAATTTTTTCGGAGACTTCCATCATAGTTCTTGCCATTATACTATCTGCATAGACCCTCGGCATGTTTTGCCCCCGTTTAATGTAACCGGCGTTTTCCAATGCTGCAACAGCTGTATAAACTCTTGTTTCCAGGTCATACATCCCTTCATCCCAACCCGCCTTCTTTGCAATTTCAAGTGCTGAATTAGACATGCGCGACCTAAGCTTAGTTGTATTTTTTATTGCAATCCAAATTTGTTGTATTTCTTGTATGCTTATTTTCGTTTGATTTAAAAGAATGAAATGCTTGTCTAAATCTCCCTCGTTGAATAAAACATAGCAGCGGGCATTTATACTTTGATCCCTGCCTGCCCTGCCTGCTTCCTGAACGTAATTTTCCAGGGAATCAGGAATATCGTAATGAATTACCATGCCTACATCTTTTTTATCTACACCCATGCCAAAGGCTGAAGTTGCAACCATTATATCCACTTGGCCCCTGATGAATTCCTCTTGATTTTTACTTTTCACTTTTTTATCCATCCTGCCGTGATAAGGTCTTGCCTCATATCCGTCATCAGTAAGCCTTTCTGCAAGCTCAATGGCATTCCTTATTCTGGAAACATATATAATTGCGGGGCACTTGTTGTATTCGATAAGGTTTCTTAAAGTTTCATATTTCTCAGAGCTTTCATTTTTTATAACTTTGTGTGTAAGGTTTTTTCTCCCTGAATCAGCAGTATAAAGTTTCAGTTCCAAGTTGAGGTTTTCCTTGAAATATTTGCAAATATCAGCTATTACATTTTGTTTTGCTGTAGCTGTAAAACATGATACCGGTATTATATAGTCAAGATTTTTCTTTTCACAGATATTTTTAATAAATTTACCAATATATTGATAGTCAACCCTGAAATCCTGTCCCCAGGCTGAAAAACAATGGGCTTCATCAATTATGAACCGTGCAATCTTACGATCCTGCAAAAGTTTTTCTATGGATTTTGATCTGAGAGATTCCGGTGAAATATAGAGTATATAGGCATCGCCACTCTCAACTCTTTTTATTGCCTCTGCTCTTTCTATGGGGTCCAAAAGTCCGTTAATGGCTACTACATCTGTTATATTTATTTTTTCCAAATTATCAACCTGGTCCTTCATGAGGGATTGAAGAGGTGATATTACAACGCTTAGAGACTTTGTATTTCTTCCCGCCATAAGTGCAGGAACCTGGAATGTAATTGATTTGCCCCCGCCTGTGGGAAAAACAGCCAAAAGTGAATCACCCTTTATCGCACTTTTAACTGCCTGCTCCTGTAAAGGAATCCCATCGAAGCTTCTGTATGAGTCATGTCCGAAAAACCTTTTTAAACCTTTCACTGCATCCATCGATTCATTGCAATACTTACAAACAGAAAGGCAGCTTGTGCCCCTCAGCTGATTCATGACACTGTCCACATGAGGATATGTCATAAGCACCCAGGGAGGGGTAATGGAATACTCATCATCTGCATATATAAGGGACAGGCAGTAGGCAAGCTCTATTGCATGATTATCAACAATATGTTTAATATCTGCATTCTCACATATCTTGCCATAAAAAAACTTTCTTATAACTGCTTCTGCTTCTAATTTTGTAACTTCATCTTTGTAATCAATAAATTTAAAAAAATCTTTAAACTCCTTTTTATCATTTAATAATATATAAAGTATCCTTTTCATTTCATCAGGCAGCAGGTTAAAAGCTCCTATTTCATCATAGAGAAGGTTCATTGCTTTCTTTGAATCGCTGACAGGATTGTTAAGCTCATCTGTCAACAGCTTATCGTCTTTAACAAATGAATGATAAGGCCTCTGGGGAAAT
Source organism: uncultured Clostridia bacterium (assembly GCA_964489345.1). GTDB lineage: Bacteria > Bacillota > Clostridia > Tissierellales > Sedimentibacteraceae > Sedimentibacter. Next base: position 6,038 of record CAZAYQ010000088.1, read on the forward strand.
AAAAGAGCAGATAAATGCAAGGTGTCTATAACACCTGCACATTTAATCTGCCCTAAATATTTATTTAAGTATTTCAAATCGTGTGCAATTATATTATGTCCGCATAAAAAATCGCTTTCTAAAAGGAATTTCCTGATGACAGCAAGAGAAGTACCATGAATATATTCTCCATTCGGTCTTATAGCACCAAAGTCACTGATTTTTCCCGATTCAGGCACTACTTCCGCATCAATAAATGTTATCTGCTTCATAACAACCGCCATCCTGATTGTATAATCTTATACCCAATTTATTATACAACAAGTGGAAAACAATTTCAAGAGAACAGCGACATCGTGCAACGTGAACAACGGACAACAGGGATGTACTAAGGACAACGACTGGGATGGTTCTTGAGATCCTTCGCTTCGCACATGATGACAAATCGTTGGGTGTGAAAAGTACCCAAGACTTTATTTCAGGCGTTCTTCTATCAGTTTTGCTAATTGGCCGGCATGAAAGTTTATTTCTTCCT
>CAZAYQ010000089.1:0-4241 GCA_964489345.1 uncultured Clostridia bacterium
TAACACGGATTATGTTGCAGGAGGAAGCTCAGGAGGCGCCGCAGCCTCTGTAGCAGCCAATTTAGCAGCATTTGGCATAGGATCTGATACAGGAGGTTCCATAAGGCAACCTGCAAGCTTTTGCGGCCTGGTAGGATTTAAGCCCACATACGGCACTGTTTCAAGATACGGGGTAGTTGCATATGCATCAAGCTTAGACCAGGTAGGACCTATAGCAGAAACCGTGGAAGATGCTGCCATAGTTTATGATTCCTTATCTTTATATGACCCTAAGGATTCCACATCCTTAGGAAGTAAAATCAGTTCATATGACAAATTGGACAAAAGCATCAAAGGACTTAAAATAGGAATAGCTAAAGAGTTCTTTGAAGGAATCAAAGATGATATAAGGGAGTCCATAGAAGAAGCCATCAAGGTTTATGAAGGTTTAGGCGCTGAAATAGTATCTTTTGAAATGCCTAAGCTTCATACAGTTCTTCCTGTTTATTTTATAATTTCATGTGCTGAAGCTTCCTCAAATTTAGGCAGGTTTGATGGTATAAGATACGGTTACAAAACAAAGAGCTATAAGGATATAGATGATATGATATGCAAGACCAGAAGTGAAGGATTTGGCAGGGAAGTTCAAAGGAGAATTATGCTTGGAACTTACGTGCTCAGTTCCGGATGCTATGACGCATATTATAAAAAAGCGCAAAATATAAGAGGTTCAATTATTCAAGATTTTAAAGAAGTGTTTAAAAAATGCGATCTTATTATCACTCCTTCCCTTCCTGTAACAGCATATAAAAAAGGAGAAGCTTTAAGAGACCCCATAGAAACATATATGATGGACATATGCACCGTTCCCGCAAATATTGCCGGTCTGCCTGCAATTTCAATTCCCTGTGGTTTTGATAAAAACAAAATGCCTATAGGGATGCAGATAATAGGCAATAACTTTGAAGATTATAAAGTGCTTAATGCAGCATATCAATATGAGAAAACAAAAAAAACAGGTGAGTATTCCCCCTGTCTGGAGGTGGAAATATGACTTATGAATTAGTTGCCGGTCTTGAAACCCATATAGAATTATCTACTAAAACAAAAATATTCTGTCAATGTACGACAGAATTCGGTGGAGACCCTAACAGCCACTGTTGTCCTATATGCATGGGGATGCCGGGAACCCTTCCCAAGCTTAATAAAAAGGTAGTGGAATATGCAGTCAAGGCAGGTCTTGCCACAAACTGCAATATTAGAAACATTTCGAAAATGGACCGTAAAAATTACGTGTATCCGGATTTACCCAAAGCATATCAAGTAACACAATTTGATAAGCCTATTTGCTATGAAGGATACATTAAGCTTTCATCAGGTAAAAATATTAGAATCAACAGAATACACATAGAAGAAGATGCAGGAAAGTTAATCCATGAAAGAGGAGACACTTACATCGACAACAACAGAGGAGGGGTGCCCCTTATTGAGATTGTTACGGAAGCGGATTTCAGAAGTATTGATGAAGTTCTGGAATATATAGAAAAATTAAGACTGACCATGAAATATATAGGGGTGTCCGATGTGAAAATGCAGGAAGGCTCTCTTAGATGCGATGTTAATATATCTATAAGGAAAAAGGGAGAAGAAAAGCTTGGTACAAGGACAGAAATAAAAAATATGAACTCGCTTAACTTCATAGCTAAAGCAATGGAATACGAATTTGAAAGACATATTGATGTTATTGAAAGCGGCGGTAAAATAGTACAGGAAACAAGGAGATATGATTCTGACCAAAACATTACGGAAAGTATGAGGGGCAAGGAGGATGCTGATGACTACAGATATTTCAGGGACCCGGATTTAGTCAATATTGTTGTCAGCGATGAAGAAATCCAGAAGTACCAAAGAGAGCTGCCGGAGCTGCCGGGACAAAAATTATCTAAATTTACGGATGAGTACACTATTCCCAAAGATGATGCAGAATTATTGATAAAATATAAAAAAGTTGCCCAATATTTTGAAGCGGCAAGCAAGGATATTAAAAATAAAAAATTAGTTTCAAATTATATATTGGGGCAAATATACAGAAGACTGCCTACGGATGCAGAAAAGGAAGAATGCAATATTTCAATTCCACCGGTTTATTTAGGTGAATTAATTTCCTTGCTTGAAAATAAAAAAATCAATTCCAGTATGGCAAGCAATGCTCTTGAAAAAATGCTTGATTCAGGAAAGCCTGTGGGAGAGTTCATATCTGAAAAAGATATGCAGGGGATGGACGAGAATACGCTTAGAGAAATTTGCATAAGGGCTGTTTCGGAAAACAAGGATGCTGTTGAATCCTACCTTGGCGGCAAGGAAAAGGCATTCGGCTCTATCATAGGATATATAATGAGGGAAACAAGGGGAAAGGCAGACCCCCAAAAAGCTGCAGAAGTTGTAAAAGAGATAATCAATAATATTTAATGCTATACCATTCTCCATATATTTCTTCATAACACTTGAAATTTTCATGCATATACTAATGAAGGGAACAGAAAGGAGAATGAATATGATAATTCATGTTGTACAGCCCGGAGAGTCAATATATTCTATAGCCAGTCAATATAATATATCACCGCAAAAAATAATAATAGATAACGAGCTTCAAAATCCCAATGTCCTTGTGCCCGGTCAGACATTGGTAATACTTATTCCGGAAGAAATTCACCTTGTAGAACCGGGGGAAACATTGGCAGATATTGCCAGGCAACACAATACCACAACCGTAAATTTGCTGCAGTTAAATCCATTTATTGAATATGCAGATCAAATTGCAGCCGGTGATCAGATTACAATAAGCAGCTCCGCAGATAAAAGAGGCACAATATATACTCTTGGATATACATATCCGAACATTAACAAATCAGTACTAATGAAAACACTTCCTTATTTAACCTATCTGACAATATTTACTTACGGAATTACTGAAGAAGGGGAATTAATTGACGTAGAGGATGAAGAATTAATCAGAATGGCAAGAGATTTTGGAGTTGCCCCCCTTATGCTTATATCCACCTTGACCGAGGAAGGTACTTTCAGCAATGAATTGTCCCATATTATTTTAAACGATCCCGTTATTCAGAATGATTTAATCGAAAATGTACTTGAAACATTAAGGGAAAAAGGTTATTACGGATTGGACATAGATTTTGAATACGTATTACCGGAAGATGAAGAAGCGTTTATAAACTTTATACAAAATGTTCATGACAGAATAAGTCCTGAAGGATACATTTTATTCACTGCCCTGGCACCGAAAACGTCAGCAGACCAGCCGGGACTTCTTTATGAAGCCCACAATTATCCGAGGATCGGCGAGGCATCAGACAGGGTCCTTCTCATGACTTATGAATGGGGTTATACCTATGGTCCTCCCATGGCCGTTTCTCCTGTTGACAGGGTGAGGGAAGTGTTGGATTATGCAGTGACTGAAATACCCAGGGATATGATTTATATGGGCATTCCCAACTATGGCTATGATTTTACTCTGCCCTATGTTCAAGGCCTATCAAGAGCTGATTCTGTGTCCAATGTGGAAGCTGTTGAGCTGGCTGCTGAGGTTGGGGCATATATTCAATATGATGAAGTATCACAGGCTCCCTTTTTCATATATTATGACGGGCAGGGAAGGCAGCACAGGGTTTGGTTTGAAGATGCAAGAAGCATCATGGCAAAATTGGATTTATACAGTGAATACGGCTTTGAAGGTGTTGGCTATTGGAACGTTATGAAATATTTCCCCCAGAACTGGCTTTTAGTAAGCAACTTATACGATATTGCAAGGCTGATATAATTAAAGCTTGCCATAAAAATGTAATTATACGAAAAAATCGGCATATAAATGAATAACAGGTATTGTAGGAGGTTTTCATGAACAATAAAAATTATAGAGTGCTGAAATTTTTTGAACCGGTTAATAAAAAGGATAAGTCCAAAGGTTATGTCCGCCTGGACATGAGAGGGAACAGAGGAAACATGATTGTAGCTGCTGAAAATTTAGGTGATGCAAAGTCAACAAGCGAAGTTTATTTATATAAGGATAAACATAATAAAATCAAGCTGGGAGATATAAATAATAAAAAAGGAATAATCAAGAAAATACTTACCTTTGGAAACAGCAATGCAATCGAGGATTACAATGTATGTGCGGTGGTAAAGGATGGGAAAATTGTTTTGTATTCAAACTTGTTCTCCACATCAAGCCCGGACATGGTAAG
>CAZAYQ010000089.1:4341-6538 GCA_964489345.1 uncultured Clostridia bacterium
GGAAAATTGTTTTGTATTCAAACTTGTTCTCCACATCAAGCCCGGACATGGTAAGGAAGCTGGAAGAAGACACTGATGAGCCTGAAAAAGATATTTTTGCAGATGAGAAAGAATTTAATGAGCAAAAAGAGGGATATCCTCAAGAAAAAGAAGTTCTAAAACCGCAAGAAATAATTGATGCCAAGGGTTTACGGGAGATAAGGACAATAGAAGAAGAAGAAAAAAATGCAGTTCAAGAGCCTGTAAAAACGATAAAAATACCGGTAAAAAAGGAAAAAGAAGAAGAAATCAGTGAAAAAACAAAAAAGGAAGCGGCAGAAGAAGCAGAAAAGGCAAAGGAAATAGAAGTGGCAAAGGAAACAGAAGAACCTGTTGCTCAGCAGAGGTACAGAAACAGATTTGATGAGAAATTGTATAAGACATTAAAAGCCTATAAAGAAGTCGAGCCTTTATCGGTCAGGTTAAAGAATTTTAAATGGTGGTATATACCCTATGATGAAACGGGATTAAAAACAGGGATTCTTCCTTATTACAATCAAATTATAAGCTCATATTATCCCTATCCCATGTCTAGCCGGGTGACTACATGTGCAAGCCTCATGAAAAAATACGGCCACTATGTTTTTGGCATCTTCAAGGATGATGATGAAATTGTTAAATTCATATATGGGATACCGGGAGAATTTACCAAGGAAGAACAGCCGTATAAAGGTGTTACGGGATTCAAGAACTGGTCTTACAAAGACAAAGACAATAAAGGTGATTACGGATACTGGCTTGCCTTTGTAAACCCTAAAACCGGCGAAACCACAGACCCGCCGCAAATTCAGTTAACATAATACTTAACTTAATGCAAAAAAACTCCTTGAGGAGTTTTTTTAAATTGACTGATTTAAAAAAATATAATATAGTTAGTAAATGATATTAATATTAAGGATGGTTCAGGTGAAATATAAGTATGTAATTTTTGACTTTGATGGAACTTTGGCTGATACTGAAGAGGCAACTTTCATTATTTATCAAAAGTTAGCTGAAAAATATAATTTAAGAAATATTACAATGGATGAATTAGGACATCTTAAAAAGATGAATGCTAAGGATGTTATGGCATATGTTGAGCTTAAGAAAAGGTACCTTCCTTTCATTCTGAAAAAAGGGAAAAAACTCTTGAATCATGATATAAAAAACATAAGTCTATGCAAACCTGATATTTTTTACACCATAGGAAAACTTCGTGAAATGGGTGTAAAAACAGCAATAATAACTACTAATTCCAAAGCAAATGTGGAGCTTTTTCTGGAAGCACATAATGTTGATATTTTTGATTTGATTGTAAGTGCTGCTATGTTTGGCAAAGAAGCAAAAATGAAAAAAATAGTAAAAAAAGAAAAGATAAAATTACATGAATTTCTTTATGTGGGGGATGAAATAAGAGATATTACAGCTGCTAGAAATGCAGGCATGGATATAGCATCAGTAGGATGGGGTTATAATACAGTTGAAAGTCTTAAAAAACACGAACCTGATTATTTAATATTTGAACCATCGGAACTGATAGATATATGCAAAGGTGCATAGAGTAATCATAAAAAAATAAGGAGAAATTTATGGGCAAAATGATATATACAATAAAGCAGGAATATCACGATGTTGAAAATCTGACTAAAATTTTAGGCAGCCATGATGAAATACAATTCGTATCCTTAATGGGTGTAGACATAGGCGGAAATGGAACAGACGAAAAAATACCTGTTAAATTATTTATAAAAGATATGGAAGAAATACTTAGATACGGAATACAAACAGACGGGTCCAGCGTTGAACTTCAAGGGATAGCTGATTTAAGCGATGCAAGGGTAGATTTGCTTCCGGATTGTGACTGCACATGGTTTGTGGACTATAATTATGAATATTATAATGATGAAAACGGACTTCCTGTGGGAACTTTAAAAATTCCCTCTTTTATTGTACACAATGACAAACTGGTATGTTCCAGGTCGATACTTAAAAGGGCTGTACATAATTTTAAAAATGAAATAAAGAATGTTTTTAAAAAAGCTCCTCATATAACAGAGTCCTTAGGATTTAAATATGACCAAGTGGATGATATTATATTGACTTCTGCCACTGAGCTTGAAATGTGGGTTAAAACACCGGAACAAAGTGCTGATTTTGAAGAACTTCATGCATCCCAGGT
>CAZAYQ010000090.1:0-6529 GCA_964489345.1 uncultured Clostridia bacterium
TCTCTTTTGAAAGTATCCCCCTCTGCCGGTGATATGAATGACAAATAATACATGCTTTTTCAAAAAATACTTATTGCAATTTTTGAAGTTTCGTAATAGTATGAAAAAGTATTATGCAATAATAAACCCCCTACTACTATTAAAGGACGGTCAGATGTTATATTTAGATAATAGATTTATGGAAGTTGCACTTCCAATCATTGAACACGAGAAGTATCAACAAATGCGATATATTAAGCACCACGATGAAAGCGTATTTGAACATTCGGTAAAAGTAGCATTTTATGCCTATCAAATAGCATATAAAAGGAATTTAGACTGGAGGGCAACAATAAGAGGGGCCCTGCTCCATGATTTCTTCCTTTATAAATTTAAAAAATATTTAGGTTTAAGAATAGTTACAGATTCAATAAAACATGCAATAGCACATCCAAAAATTGCCTTTGAAAACGCAGTTAAATTTTTTGATTTAAATGAAAAAGAAGAAAATATCATTAAGGGGCATATGTTTCCATTTGGTGTTCCAAAATCAAAGGAAGCATGGATTGTAAGCTTTGTTGACAAATATATTGCTGTATTTGAATATTCTTCAAGCATTAAAAAAATGATGCAGAAGAAACAACCGGCATACCAGGCTGAATAAAGATGCCATGATTCATCCAAGACAAACTTCTGTTTGTCTTTTTCTAATGTTTCATAAAATATACTGTTTAATTTTCACATAATTGGGTAACATTTAAATATATATTAATAAATACTTGAAAGGGGCTGACTAAATGAAAATATCTATCTATAGCAAAAATTTACAACTTACCGATGCATTAAGAGAGGCATCAATAAAAAAGTTAAGGAGGCTGGATAAATTTTTTCAACAGGATATTGAAGCTAAAGTAGTTTTAAGTATTGAAAAGAAAATACACAAAGTAGAGGTCACAATTCCCTTCAACGGCAGAATCGTACGTGTTGAAGAATACTCAGACGACATGTACAATGCATTGGACGAAGCAGTAGAAGCCTTAGAACAACAGATAAGGAAGCATAAAACAAAGCTGCAGAATAAAAGACACTCAACCGAATCAATTAAATTTGAAAATATAGAACCCTTAGAAGACGAGGACGAAGAAGAATTCAAGGTAGTAAAAACCAAGCGCTTTGCAATTAAGCCCATGAATATAGAAGAAGCAATCCTTCAAATGGATTTATTGAAACACAATTTCTTTGTTTTTCTGAATGCAGATACAGAAGAAGTAAATGTAGTTTATAAGAGGAAAGATGATAATTACGGTTTAATTGAACCTGAGCTTTAAAAACTTTACCTCCGAATTATAGAATCGATAAAAAGGCGCACAGGCGTCTTTTTACTTTTGTATGTTTGTCGAATATTGTATAAATTTGCCTTTTTCTTCTTTTATAATTATACTTCCTAAATATATTATGTGTATAAATAAAGTTGTCCACAGCCGTTGATAATCCGGTAAAATTCAAAATATATTAAATGTTGGAATTTCAACGAAAAATATTTTTGTATTTCTTTAAAAAAACACTTGACAAATATTTCCCTTAAAGTCTTCGAATTAAAAAATTGTTAACAATTTCATCCACAGCTGTGGATAAAGTGAAAACCTATAGAACATATCTTCTTTTCCTATCTATTGTTAAAATTATTTAACCGGTTTTAATCTAATTTAATAAGTTAAGCGTTTTTTAGAAAAGCCCGCTATGTTAACTTTTTATTTTTATGAATAATTAACAGTCTAAATCACTTGTAATTTTATAAAAGGAATAATTTTTATACATAATTTGCAAGAACCCTACTTAATACCTGCATACGAACAAAAACTCCTCCTGTTGAATATAATGTCCTGGGATGTGATAATATGTTAGAAACAATTAAAGATATAGTAATTCCAATCTTGACCATAATTTTCGGAGCATTGTCTGCCTACTTCAGGGCTCATGATAAACTGAGAGACCGCTCTATTAAATATATTGTTGAAGCAGAAGAATTATACAAGGATAGTACAAAAGCAGGCGGACAAAAATTTTCCTGGGTTGTTGATGCCCTATACGAACTTATTCCTTCACCATTGAGAGTGATTGTAACAAAGAAATGTATTGAAAAAATAGTTCAAAACTCCTTTGATGCTATTGAAGATTATGCAAAAATGCAGCTTGATATAGCTGTTGAAAGATACCTTAAGCATTTAAATGACGGGAAATCAGGAGACTTTCTTGAATTTATCAATAAAGAGCGTGATGCATGATATGATTAAACTAAAGCATCTGCCTTTAGACAATATTCAAATAACCAGCCCCTACGGCATGAGAAGCATAAGTGTCAATGACAAATACTATTGGTGGCACAACGGAGTTGATTTTAGAGCCCTGCTCAATGCTCCCGTATATGCAGCTGCAGAAGGAAAAGTAATGGCTGCCAGATACGACAAGAGCTATGGTTATTATACGGCAATTGACCACGGGAAATTCGCCACCTTATATGCCCATCTTGCACGTTATGCTGCAGCAGAGGGAAGCCTTGCAAGGGCAGGTCAAATAATCGGTTATGCAGGCTCTACAGGGGATACAACAGGGCCCCACCTGCATTTTGAAATGAGGCTGGGAAGCTTCAAGAACTTCTGGGACAGGGCCCGCTGTGACAGCAGTGTGTTCATGAATACTGTGGATCCGATGATTTTTATAGAAGACTTTCTTAAATGGGAAGATGGTATGAGTGTAGAAGAAGCCATAGATATTGTCCAGTCTGCTGCAGAACTGGAAGACAAAACAATGGACTACATGGCAAGGCACTACAGGTATGGAGATGATTTAATAAAAAAATTAGCCAGAGCAATAAAATAAAACCCGCCCTGCGGGTTTTATAAGTTTTGGGGACCTTCCCCTAACTCCAAATACCAACCCCATAGTAGAGGTTTGTCCCCATAACTTAAAACTTATCAAAATATATTTTCTCTTCAGGAACATTCTTTTTAAGCAAGGCTTCCATGATAGAATCAATCATGGCAGGGCTGCCGCAGAGGTAGGCAGAATAACTTTCACCGTTTTCAATATATTTATCAATTGCATTTGGCACACGTCCCCTTTCACCCTTCCAGTCAGAAGATTCCTCCCTGGATAAGGCAGGTATAAATTTTAAATTAAGCCTTTTTTCGAAAGCCTCTATCCTGTCAAGCAAAAATAAATCGTCCCGTGTCCTGGCTCCAAAGAAAAACAAAGTTTTCCTCATTATGCTATTGTCAGCCATATATTGAAGAATTGACACTATGGGTGCCATCCCTGTTCCGGCACCGGCCAGTATAATGGGTCCGCCATCATCCTCATGATAATAAAAATGACCGTAGGGACCGTTGATATGAGCAGTATCTCCTTCCTTTAAATGCTGATGTACGTAGGTGGTGGCAATTCCTCCCGTATAGCCAATCAACAATTCTATTATATGTTTATCATTTGCAGATGAAGCAATTGAATATGCCCTGTAGACTTCCTCATCATTTCCTTCATAGGCAGGGGCCTTAAGCTGGACATATTGTCCCGGCTTGAAGCTGATTTCTTCCTCCCCCAAATCAAAGCGGAGCTTTTTAATAGTTGCTGTTAATTTTTCCATATTATCCACTATAACAGAATATTCTTTAACGCTGAACAATTCCTCAGGTATTTGAATTTTAATATTTTGCTTGACCTTGCACTGGCAGGACAGCCTGGTGTTAATTTCTAATTCCTCTTTGGTCAGAAGAGGTTTTTCTGTAGCAAGAACAGGCCCTCCTCCCTGGTAAACAACAACCTTGCAGTAACCGCAGGTGCCCTTGCCCCCGCAGGCTGAAGGAATAAAAATGCTTTCTGTCCTCAATGTATCAAGTAAGGTGCTTCCCCCCTTAACAGTATAGTTTTTATCTTCATTTATTGTAAGTACAACATCACCGTAATTGCCTATGGTTCTGTCGGAAATAGTAAGAATAGCTGCAAAAGCCGCAGAAATTCCTGAGAATACTAGAATGGTCATAATTATCGTATCCATATATCATTTCCTCCTATTGAATTTGAACCATACCGGAGAAACCGATGAAGGCCAGGGCCATAATTCCCGTAATTATTAAAGTTATTGGAACCCCCCTCAAACCTTCGGGTATGGAGCTTTCATTAAGTTTTGACCTTATTCCCGCCATTGCCGTAATGGCTAAGGTCCAGCCTGCACCTGAGCCCGCTCCGAAAGCAAAAGTTTGAACAAAGCTGTACTCCCTGGTAACCATAAACAGGGATACCCCAAGTATGGCGCAATTTACGGTTATAAGGGGCAGAAATATTCCCAGGGCGTAATAAAGATTGGGCAGATATCTGTCCATTGCCATTTCCAAGAGCTGAACAAAGGCTGCAATAACCAGTATGAACAAGATATACATTAAATATTCCAGGCCCAAGGGCAGCAGAATATACCAGTATACCAAATAATTCAAAACTGTTGTCACTGAAAGAACCATTGTAACAGCAATCCCCAAGCCCAGGGCTGTCTCAATCTCTTTTGAAACCGCAATAAATGAGCACATTCCCAAAAAGTTTGAGAAAATCATGTTGGAGGTAAAAATTGAAGCAATAAATATTATAAAAGGATGGACTTGAATCATCTTTTCTCAACCCCTTCCCTTTGTTTTTTTAGGCGGTTGTTATTAAACATCCACATTATGACTGCAAGTATGAAAAATGCCGAAGGAGGCATAACCATTAATGTCCACCTTGTAATGGAGGCCGGAAGGATACTTATTCCAAATATACTCCCAAAGCCTAAAATTTCCCTTACAAAAGAAATTGCCAGCAATACAAGAGTATAACCTATGCCTGAAGCAAGACCGTCAAAAAATGACGGGACCGGCGGGTTTGACTGGGCAAATCCTTCAGCCCTCCCCATTATTATACAGTTTGTAATTATAAGTCCTACATAAGGTCCCAAGGCCTTGCTCATTTCAGGCATGTAAGCCTTCAAATAAATATCAACCATAATTACATAGGTGGAAATTATAAGCACCTGAACCATCATGCGTATATGTTTTGGTGTGTGGTCCTTTAAAAGGGATACGGTAAGTGAGGAAAATGCAGTTACCAGGGATAAAGCAATTCCCATGATGAGCGAATTCATCATCAGATTAGTTACGGCCAAAGCTGAGCATATGCCTATTACCTGGACCAATATGGGATTGTCGGTGATTACCCCCTTTGAAAAAATCTTTTTTATTTCTGTCTTGTTCAATTACTCCACCTCCCCTAAAAAGACACTTAGACCCTCATTTATGATATTAACAACAGCAGTGGATGTTTGAGTTGCCCCTGCAATAGCATCCACATTGGAGCCCGGTTCAGGTGATGAAATAATAAAATTTTCTGTCTTGCCGGATATATCAATAGCCCTGAACTGGCCCTTGTATAATTCCTCTGATATTCTCCCTCCAAGCCCCGGGGTTTCAGACTGTGTTACAAACTCAATGCCGATAATTTCCGTGTAATCTGAATTTAAACCAAGGTAGCCGATTATAGACCCCCACAGGCCTGCACCCTCAATAGGAACCGCATAGGCCCTTTCTGCGCCTCCCTGAACCAATGCATAACCCTCCAGGACTCCCCACTGCTTATCTATAACATTCTCATTAAATACCCTTTCGATATCCTTGTCACTTCCGTCCTCAGGCAGAATATCAAATATATAAAGAATCTTTTTCTGAAGGTCGCTTTCTTGATTGAAGGAAATAGTATCTGCAGCAGCATAATTAAGTCCTGCCAGGACCGCAATAAATACTGCGGTAACTGCTGCCATGAATATTATGGGATAGAAAAATGAATTTTTCATACTGCCACCGCCTTGCTTTTCTTCCTTTTTTCTGCCTCTTTAACAAAATAATCAATTATAGGTGCAAATGTATTGCCCATTAGTATTGCAAACATCATACCCCCGTTAAAGAGGGACAGGGCCCGGATAAGGACAGTAACGATACCTATCATTATACCGAAAATCCACTTGCCTTTTTTTGTTTTAGCAGCACTTACAGGGTCAGTTGCCATGAAGACCGTCCCAAACAAAAATCCTCCCATCATCATTCCATATATGGGGGATACTCCGTCATAAAAATAATACATAAGAGTGCCTGCAGCAAAGAATCCTATCAGGCAGCCTGACATTATCTCCCAGGAAGCAGTCTTTGTGTATATTAAATATATTGCAGCCAATATAATTAAAATTTTAAAGCTTTCTCCTGCAGCACCGGGAATGTTTCCTAAAATCAAAGAATTTAAATTTATAATTTCTCCGGTATAATTATATGCAATCATAGGTGTTGCTTCTGATACTGCATCAATTCCTGCTGTCAGGTATGTGGAGAAACCTCCCGGAAAGCCGCTTGCAGCTTCATTCCATACTATAGTCATGGGATTTGGGAAATTAATATAAATAAAGGCACGGCCTGCCAGAGCAGGATTAAAAACATTTCTGCCAAAGCCCCCAAAAACCATCTTGCCGAATATTACACCA
>CAZAYQ010000091.1:0-6477 GCA_964489345.1 uncultured Clostridia bacterium
CCTACATTAGAAATAATCAATCTCATACGATCCAATAATTCCATAACACCCATAACGCTCCCCCGCCTATTCGCTGTTCATCTGCGCCATTGTATCTGCATATGACCTGCTCATTCTTGCTTTTGAATTTTCATCTAACTCAGCACTTTCAATATAATCCATTATGGGATATACAACATGCTCTGCCGCCCCGTTTTCTTTGATACCCTTATAAACCCACAGCGGTATATAGTTAATATTTTTAATTGATATTTCTTTTGTAGTGCCTTTTTTTTCTATTACTATATCGATTATAATTCCATCTTCTGTATATTTTGAAACATGCTCAGTCAAACCGTAAGGAACCAGAGTTTCAACCCTTTGATTGGATAAGAAATTTCCCATGGAGTAGGCTACAAATTTTGTTTTACCGCCATATTCCAAAGTCTGGCTGGGTTGAATAACATGGGGATGGCTTCCAAGTATTAAGTCAACTCCTTCTCTGAATAGCATATCAGCCAGGATTTCCTGTCTTTGTGCCTGAATCCTTGAATACTCATCTCCCCAATGCAAGAGAGCTATTATTACATCAGCTTTTTGTTCCTTGGCATATAATATATCTTCTATCATTTTTGATTCATTAAAAATGTTGACCATTGCATCCAGATCATAAGGCGAAAGGACTGATTCAAGACCGTTAACCATTTCCGTATATGACATAAATGCAAATTTAATACCCTTAACTTCCTTGATTAAAACCCTTGTATCCGGCTTTTCTATGTAAGTACCGACAGGATCCATTCCTCTTGCTTTAATTTGTTCTATTGTCCTTATAATGCCTGCTTTTCTTGTATCAAGACTATGGTTGTTTGCAGTTGATAATATGTCAAATCCTGCATCTTTAATAGCATCCAATACTTGGTCGGGAGCATTGAACAAGGGATAGCCCTGATATGCATATACTTCATTGCCGGCAGTTGTTCCTTCAAAATTGGCAATTGCTATATCTGCTTCTTCTATAATAGACTTTATAGCCTTAAAAGAGTTTTCAAAATTATAGGTGTTTGTTGCATAATCATAAGCTCCGTCCAATTGTGACGGATGAAACATTATATCTCCGGTAGCCCTTATTCTGACAGATACATCAGGCTCAGGCAGCGGCTTTGTAAGCTCATTTGATGTTTCTTCACCTATTTGTTCCATAGGACCTTCTGAAGGAAACTCTTCTTCTTTTTTTTTGTCTTTGCCCATGCCTTTCACAACAAAAGAAGCTGCCAACACACCTATCAATAGTAACAATGACCATGACATTAATTTAATTCTTTTTTTACGCCGTCTGACTTTTCTGTTCATATACTACCTCATATCTTACATTATAATTCTATCTTACCATGAAAGATTTTGCAAGAAATTAAATTATTAAAATTGTATTACAGACCTAACCCCATGAACAGTAAGCTAAGCCTGTTTTTTCGGCTTGATTAAAGCCCTTGGTCCATAGCCGATTAAATCATATCTCTTTTCCATTTTTAAAGCTTTCATAACCAATTCATAATTTTCCTTTTTGGAATATTGAAGCAAGGCTCTTTGCATCCTTTTTTCTTCTATGTCCTTTGGAATATACACTTCTTCATTTGTTAAAGGGTTATACCCCGTATAATACATGCATGTTGACAATGTTCCCGGTGTAGGATAAAAATCCTGAACCTGCTCCGGTATATGACCCATATCCCTTATATATTCAGCAAGTTCAATTGCATCCTTTAAGCGGGAGCCGGGATGAGATGATATAAAATAAGGTACAATATACTGGTCTTTGCCAATTCTTTTATTTATATCATTAAATTTTTCTACAAACATATTGTAGGTTTTTACGGAAGGCTTGCCCATGAGCTTTAATACTGATTCCGAAACATGCTCCGGAGCAGTTCTTAACTGTCCGCTCACGTGATGCCTGCACACCTCCTCTATAAATTCATCATTATTATCATATATTGCATAGTCATATCTTATGCCTGAACGAATGAAAACTTTTTTTATACCTTGAGTATTCCTTATCTTCCTCAATAGTTTTATATAATCACTGTGGTCTACCAAAAGATTTTTGCACCTTTTCGGCGTTAAGCACTCTTTGTCAATACATGCACCGTATTTCTCCTGTTTTTTGCACGCTTTGATTCTAAAATTAGCTGTCGGTCCTCCCACATCATTAATATATCCTTTAAAATCCTTGTCCTTTTTCATTTTCTCAACTTCATTCAGTACAGACTCATGGCTTCTTTTTTGTATTATTTTCCCCTGATGAAAATTAAGCGAGCAGAATGAGCAGCCTCCAAAGCAGCCTCTTACGCTTGTTATGCTGAATTTTACTTCATTGAGGGCAGGAATGCCTGAGTCCTTATAGGCGGGATGATAATCCATCATATAATCCATGTCATATATATCATCCAATTCCTGCTCTGATAGAATTTCCATTGGAGGATTTTGGACCACATAAACTGTATCATAGGGCTCCACTAAAGTCTTTGCACTTTTGGAGTCCGTATTTTCATATTGAATTTTAAAGCTTTCCCCGAATTTTTTCTTTGAAGATACAACTTCATCATAGGCGGGTAAAAATATCGGCATATATGGACGTTCCCTGTCTTTTGTCCTGTAAACAGTTCCATTAATAAATGTGATTTCTTCTATGGGTATGCCTGATTCAAGAGCCTGGGCAATTTCTATCAAAGCCTTTTCCCCCATGCCGTAGACTAATAAGTCCGCCCCTGAATCAAGCAATACCGACCTTTTAACACTGTCGCTCCAATAGTCATAGTGGCTTAATCTTCTTAAACTCGCTTCAATACCCCCGATTATTATGGGAACATCCTTGTATGCCTCTCTTATACGGTTGGAATATACGGTTACAGCCCTGTCAGGCCTTAATCCTGCCCTGCCCCCCGGAGAATAAGCATCTGTTCGTCTCTTTTTCTTAAAAACAGTGTAATGATTGACCATTGAATCAATATTTCCTGAATTAACAAGAAATCCAAGGCGGGGTTTTCCTAATACCTTAAAGGAAGATATCTCCTTCCAGTCAGGCTGGGGAATAATTCCGACTTTGTAGCCGAACCTCTCAAGAGTCCGTGACAAAATACCCACAGCAAATGAAGAATGATCAACATATGCATCCCCTGTAACGAAGATAAAATCACATTCATCCCAGCCTCTTTTTTTCATATCTTCTATATTAACAGGTAAAAAATCCATAATGCCTCCACGAAATGTATTAACTTTATTATAACATCTTATAGCTAATAAAAACAACAAAAAAGCAGAAGAATGTCTCTCTTCCGCTCTTGTTTTATAAATTTTCCCCTACTAACCTTATATTCTTAAATTCAATAAGTTAAGTTAGAAAACTAAATATTACAAGCTCAAAGTGCATAACTGTAGTTTACATAATGTAAATTATGTAAACTAACTGATTATTACTTCTACTTCATCACCGTTTTGAAGACCTGCTGCATTTCCTTCTTCAATATCAACGTGCATGTCCAACGCATATTCCGGATTTACCCTCACCAACACATTGTCAAAAATCAAAGCTCTTGGACCATTTACCTTAACTGATACAATGTCCTTATCTTTAAGACCATGTTTTTCTGCATCGGTCGTGTGCATATGTATATGTCTTGCTGCAGCTATAACCCCTTTTTCAATCTCAACTTCCCCCTTAGGTCCTACAAGCTTTAGACCGGGTGTTCCGTCTATTTTTCCCGAATCTCTAACAGGAAGGTCAGCAATGCCAAGTGTAAATCCATCAGAAAATGATATTTCAACTTGTGTTTCTTTTCTTGCAGGCCCTAAAATCCTTACACCTTTGATTGTTCTTTTAGGTCCCGCCAAATCAACTTTTTCTTCACAAGCATATTGTCCCGGCTGGCTAAGGTCCTTCATTGGAGTAAGCTCATGCCCCTGACCGAACAATATATCAATGTGTTCTTTGCTTAAATGAACATGTTTATTGGATAAACCGACTGTAGCAATAAATTTCATAACATCCTCCGTAAATTATTAATCTATAGGAAAATTATAATATACATTAGTTAAAATTACAACAATTAATTTATCTTAGGAGGTGTGCAAAGTTTCAATTAATGCATGCAAAAAACTAATCCATATTCAGGTCAAATCCTTGTTTTTTCATTATTTTCAGCATGTCTGAACGTTTTGGAATAAGGTTTTTAAGCCTTGTAACAACCTGGTTGCTGAAGGAGTCAACTCTTTTGTTTGCTTCTCTCAAATCATAATAGGTCTGCAATTCTATATCATATTCCTTAATTTCATCCATATAATTATCAAATTTCACATATGTATTTTCAAATAAACGAAGGGTCATGTCCATTCTGGGTTTAAGCTGAGGTTCTTGATTTGGATAACCTATACCAAGACCAACCACCGGCATAGTAAGCTCAGGCAGGTCTAAAATTTCAATTATTTTTTCTGCATCATTTAAAATGCTTCCAAAAAATACTACACCCAGGTCAGATGCTTCAGCAGCATTAACTATATTTTGGGCAGTTAAGCAAGCATCAGTAAAGCCCTGGAAGAACCTGTCCATATCTCTTGCACTTGGTTCATAGCCTTCTTTGTCATCTGCAATCCTGTAATTTCTATATTGGTCTGCTACAAAAATTAAGAGTTCAGGCACCCTTGCCGCATATTCCTGCCTGCATACAGCTGCAATTTCTTTTCTTTTTTCCGGATCTGTCACCCTGATTATTGAACTTGCCTGCATTCCGTTTGATGTGGGAGTTCTTTTTGCAACTTCAATCAGTTTTTCAAAGAGTTCTTTGGGTATGTTTTCATTTTTAAATTCACGAATTGTTCTGTGGGCTAACTGTCTTTGTATCATTAAATTATCTTTCATTTATTATCTCCTTAAAAATATATTTACATATCTTATACCCCATAAATAAATCAATAATCTATTTATTCTTTTTTATGGAATTTCCTGTTTCCATAATTATTTACTAAAAAATATAATGTATTGATTATTATCATTAGAATAAAGTAATATGAAATATAGATAACTAATTTGTTTTCAGGAAGCCAAATTGATGACATATAGAAGAAAATGGCGGCGGCGATATATAAATATATCTTGTTTATGCTTAACACATTTTCCTTTACATCCTTTTTGGAAGTAAATCTTTCCTCGTTAATCCTTTTATAATAAAATGAATCCTCAGGAAGCATATTGTACTTATCAGCCAGACTATACATACCTTCAATATCAATAATTGTTATTTCAAATTTGTCTTTAAACTTTTCTATTAGTTTTTCTGCATCTTCGCTTAAGTCAGATGTAGTTGCCAAAAAGCCTTTTTTTATGCTTGAGTTTCCCATGAATGTCAACAGGCTTCTTATATCAAGTTTTTCTACTTCAATACCTTCAAACAGCTTAAAGATTTTTATGCAGATTATGTAGCCTCCCTTTTCAGCCAAATATAAACTTCTTCCCTTTTTAATAATATTATTGTATCCTTCATTCTTGAAAAAAAGCTTAATTAACATTTCAAAATCATTTTGATTAATTTCTTGGATTTTAGATAGAAAATATTCCTTTTTTGCTTTTTTTAATAAAAGATCTCTGCCTTTTTCATTTTTCTTATCCACATTTATTTTATTTACTAATGTGAAAACGAAAAATACTAAGGAAGCAAATAATAGAGATAGTATAAGGTCCAAATATATAAAATACGTAGCTATGAAGACCACGAAGCTTACAAGTATTTTTAAAAGCATCAAATCTGTCCTGTAGCTTAAGTAATTTCTATTTCCCAGTGCTTCTTTTACATAAGTTTTTTTTACTTTATTATCTTTAATCATAAAATCACCTCATTAGAATTATTTCCAAATTAAGGTTATTTATTCGTAATTGGGGACATTCCTAATAAAAGTTACTCCATAAGGGGGTTAGGCATTTGCAGGGGAATTCACAAATTTATTTGCTCCTAAAGTCGCATAAATTTGGAATTCTGTGCGGTTGACCTACCTGCCATTTTTCAGAAAAAAGACTCTGAAAAATGGGGTTAGGTCATACTACAGGCTGTTTACAGCTTCTTCAAGCTTATCTAAATGTTTTATGGGGAAGTAAGCCAATAATTCTTTGAATTGCTCTACTGTTAGACCTTGGGTGATAGAATATATTTTTATCTTTTCATCCAAACTTGCATTTATAAATTCTTCTTTTATATCTTCAAACTTTTTTTCCATAATAGGTCCTTTCCTTAAAAATTATATTTACCTGTTCTTTGATTATTATTGCACATTTATCAAAATCTATTAGAGGAAATTTTTATTGATTAATTTATTCAGGTATTGTAAAATCACTTTATTGGCAAAACCCTGTTGTTTGCTAAAATAATTGTCCGAAAGGAGTCTTGTATTATGATTTATTTTACTTTAACTTCATTGCCGTCGGAGGTAGTCCTCCGATAATTATAGTAA
>CAZAYQ010000092.1:0-6472 GCA_964489345.1 uncultured Clostridia bacterium
CGCCAAGAGGTTCTGAAAAATTTATGGTAATGACCATGGATTTTAATACTGATTATTGTATAAGATGAAATCATTGCACATCAATAGATGATGCAGCAAAAAGATTTAACTGCCATAAAAGTGGAATAATTCTTAAAGATTTTGAATATCCTGCGGATATTGAATGGTGATGGTTCAAAATCAGCGTATATGTCTGATGAAGCGTATTTGAGGGGGGGAAAAGGGGTATGTAGGGTTTCCCCTTTATGCTTCCTTTCCGCAGCATTTCTTATACTTCTTGCCGCTGCCGCAGGGACAAGGGTCATTCCTTCCAATTTTTGGACTTTCTCTGCGATAGGGCTCATTATCAGAAAAATCAAAGCCAAAATCAGAATCATTGCTGCTGTTCGGTTCAAGTGTAAGTTTTGCATCTGCGGGATATCCCATTATTCTTTTGTATTTTCTCTCATATTTTCGGAAGAGCCCTTCTTGGTTGGAACAATCCAACATCTCATCAAAATGTTCTCCTAATGCTTCTCTCATTATAGGGTATTTTTCTTTAATTCGTTCAAGGCTTGGCTTAATTTCATTCAACTTATTCACAATATAGAGAAGTGTATCGTAAACATGACTTTCATCGGGACCAGAACCCATTATTTCATGTATGAGACGAAATCCTTTGACTTTTTCATTCTCAAGTTCCTTTTTAGATGTAAACAGAGCATACCATAAACTTGCGGTTTCCTTGATTATATCATGAATGAGGACATCTTCCGTAATTTCGTCTTCCTCACATTCTGCCTTCAAATTAATTATATCATTTCGATGTTCCAAAGAAATACTATTCTCATTTTTCAGGATATATCCCATATATCTGCGAGATTTCTGTTCGGCAATTTCCTCATCATCCATAATATTTGTTAAATCATAATAATTATTGAAGAGTGTATTTTCATATATTTTAAACTCCATGGGAACTTCAGTCATAATTCCAAGCATTTCGTCCGCATACCTGAGAAGCCACTGCTCATCCGCACAGGACATATGATTTGAAATCATAAATAAAATATTGCTCATAACTTCAGCTTCTTCCCGGCTATGTTTTTCCAAATCCCTGTAATAACTAAATATTCTGACGGCAATTTCGCATACCTGTTCATCTTTTTCCTGTTGGGTTGCAATATCTAAAAGCTTTTCAAAAAACGGAAGATTTTCTATGTTTTTCTCATACAATTCATAATATATTTGAAAAGCCTTGTTATTCCATCCTCTTGCAGCATATGCATCTCCCAACTGTTCTAAATAATCGGTGTTATCTTTATGACTGTTGTGCAAACCTTCCCACAACTTAACTGCCTTGCCTGAATTACCATTTAAAATATATGATCTCCCAAGCAGAATTCGAAATTCAAGGATATCTTGAATATTTAACACGTATTCACACAGCTCTGCTGCCTTGTCATATTTTTCTTCCCTGATCCATTCCAAAACCTGATTATATGGTATTTTATATTTTTCGGGAAGCATCGATATTTTTTGAGCATTTTCAAAATTTGTTTCATTCTGCAAATATTCATATGCTTCCCTTATTTCCTTAAATTTTTCAGGTTCTTTTTCCGGAGGATACTGACGTATAAGTTTAAAATAAGCTTTTTTCACATCCTGCTTATCAGCCTCCGGCTCTAACTGTAAAACTTTATATGGATTCATGATTATCCTCCTACAAACCGTTAATTATTAGCAAAATATGATTAATCAAGCAGATCCAACAGTTCCGCCTCTATATCCTCAATTTCTTCAAGCTCACGGTTAAGTATTATTGCCTCTTTCAGATCCGTCAAAACTTCCTCCAACTCAGCATTGTCATCCGCATTATCATCTTGCTTCAGTCGCTTTTCGGCTTTTCGTATGCTTGCCCTGAATTTCTGAGCCATAGGAGCCTTGTTCCATTGGCTGATGTCTACATCTTTAGGTTCGTCCTTTTCCTTCATGTCAATAGAAACAGAAGCATTTGCGCCGGTTGACACAATAGTTGCTGTGACTACCAAAATGCCGTTAAGGTCATAGGAAAACTTAACGTCTATCTTTTCCTTGCCTGCCTTTCCCGGAGGGAAGCGTCCAATTTTAAATTCATCTAAAAACATATTTTCCGAGGCAATCTCGCGCTGACCCTGGTATACTTTAATTGAAGCATAAGGCTGGTTATCTACTGATGTACCATATTGTTCTGTTTTAGTAACAGGTATTGTTGTATTGCGGGGGATAACTACGGACATATAATCATCAAATGGGAATCCTCCTATATCTATCATGGTTCTGAAGCCAAGAGCATAGGGTGCCACATCGGTAATCATTATTCCCTCC
Organism: uncultured Clostridia bacterium; assembly: GCA_964489345.1. Taxonomy (GTDB): domain Bacteria; phylum Bacillota; class Clostridia; order Tissierellales; family Sedimentibacteraceae; genus Sedimentibacter. The sequence continues at coordinate 2,344 of CAZAYQ010000092.1, forward strand.
CGGGAATCAATCTCTCCGCTGAGAATTGCAGCCTGTACAGCTGCTCCTGCAGCAACGGCAAGGTCGGGATCCAACAGCTTTTCAGGCTTCTTACCCATAACATTCTCAACATATCTTCCGATATATGGAATTCTTGTGGTTCCGCCGGTGAGCAGTATCAAGTCAATATCTTCAGCCATATATCCGCTGTCAGCAAGAACCGTTTCAATAGGCTCTCGAGTCATCTCAACCAAATCTACAATCATTCCCTCAAACATATCCACTGTTATTGTTTCCCGCAATGTTACAGGTTCTCCCACAGACATTGCAATCATGGGAAGAACAATATCGTATTTATCAGTACTGCTGAGTGCTATCTTGCAGTTGATTGCTGCTTCACGCAGCTTCACCATGGAATATATGTCCTTGCTTAAATCCACATTAAATTTTTCCTTGCCTAATTTAATCAGATAGTCAATCAAGCGCTTGTCCAATTCCTTGCCGCCCAACTCGTTATTTCCGCTGCTGGCTTTTACCTCCAAGACGCCGTCAAACATTTCAAGCAAAGTAACATCAAAGGTACCCCCTCCAAAATCATATACCAATATGCTGCTTTCATCGGCTATGTGTTCAATGCCATAGCACAATGCGGCGGCTGTAGGTTCGTTCAATATTCTTTCAACAGAAAGCCCCGCAAGTCTGCCTGCCTCTAAGGTTGCTTTTCTCTGCACGTTATTAAAATATGCGGGAACCGTTATTACTGCGCTATCCACCGGCTCCTTAAGATAATTTTCCGCATAAGCCTTCAGATGTACCAACAACTTGGCGGAAAGTTCTTCCGGTGTGTAATATTTATTTGATAGCTTAATACGATCACCGCTGCCCATCTTTCGCTTAACTTCAATAGCTGTATCCTGAGGGTATAGCATTTGTCTTTCGTCCGCGGCTTCGCCGGTAACAAATCGTCCTTCCTTTATGCCTATAACAGACGGAGTAATTTCATTTCCTCTGTCATTGGGTACGATGAACGGCTTTCCGTCAATCATTACAGCAACCTCTGATGTTGATGTGCCAAGATCAATCCCGATTATTCTCTTCATTATATTCTCTCTCCCTATACTTGTAAGCTGTTACCTTAGCCTTGTTAAGAACCTCACCCCTCAGGCCGATGCCGGGAGTAATAACCTCATAAACTAAATTGTTTTTTTCTTTATCTTCTGTACCACATATTCCGACCACCTCATGGATGGAAAAATTAACGGCTATCTCGCTGTCCTTGATAATTTTAAGTTCTGATTGTTTCATGCTTTCATGAAGCCGTTCTCTCATTTCATGAAGTTGCTGTACCCACTCTGAGCTTTTCCCTTCAGATTTTCGAAGTATTCGTTCCATTTGATGCAGGCTTCCGTCATATTCCAAAATATATCCTGCGAAAACTTTTTCATTATTTCTAATGGAATTTTTTCTTTCCAGTTCTTCTTTGTATTCATCAAGCGTCTCAAGTATTTCTTCCGTAATTGTTTCGCTTTTTCGCTGTCTTGTTATCAGCTTTTGATAATCTTCCTTCTGTGCGCTCCATTGCTCCTGCCAAAGCTTGTCCTGCAGCTGAAGCTTTTCAATAATTTCCGGAATTTTATCGATATTTTCGTTGGCTTTTTTTCGTCTTTTAATAAAATTTAGCATATCCCTTAACTCCTGTCAATTCGCTAAAATACTGCAAATAAATAATTAACGCATTTATTGTACACTATTTTAAAATCATTATCAAATATTTTTAATAATTGTGAACTTCCTGATTTTTCCGACTAAACGACACTAATGCTACATGATTTCGGTGAAATATGATTGTTGAAATAAACCATAACTAACGCTGGTAAAGATATAAATTTTTAAATTTTATTTGTAATATGCTTGGGATATTATATTTTTAGAAACACCACCGATTTTTAATAAATGAACTTTAAGTAGAGAGAAATCAAAATATTTTGATTTATATTGATATAATTATCAAAAAGGGTTATAATTATATCGAGGTGATTAAATGAGAAGAAAAATTACTGAAAGATTATTGGAATGGAAAAATAAAGAGACAGGCAGAATGCCACTCCTTGTTTATGGAGCAAGGCAGGTTGGAAAAACTTATATTATCAGCAAGTTTGGTGAAGAAAATTATAAAAATGTAGCATATGTTAATCTTGAATTAAACCAATCGATTAGCTCATATTTTTCGGAAAACATTGAGCCTGAAAGAATTATAAAGTATATAGAAATCAGTACCGGAGAAAGAATAGTAGCCGGCGAAACTTTGATAATTCTTGATGAAATACAATCTTGTGAAAGGGCCTTAACCTCATTGAAATATTTTCAGGAGATGACACCGGAATATCACATTATTTGTGCAGGCAGCCTTTTAGGAGTTGCAATCAAAAGAGATAAGTATTCTTTTCCTGTAGGTAAGGTTGATTCTATAAACTTATATCCTTTTGATTTTGAGGAATTCTTATGGGCTTTCAATGAAGACATGCTGTGTGATGAAATAAAAAGTTGCTATTTTAATAATCGGCAACTGCCTGTTGCGCTTCATAATAAATCTCTTGATTTATATAAATTATACTTAATAATAGGGGGAATGCCAAGGAGTATTATCGAGTACTTGCATACAGAAAGTTTAATAACTGTACCTGAGGTTCAAAATAAGATTCTCAATGATTATATTGCAGATATGGCAAAATATTCTTCTAATACAGAAAGTGTAAAAATAAGAGCAGCCTATGAATCGATTCCGGTACAGCTTGCTAAAGAGAATAAGAAATTTCAATATAAAATAGCACAAAAAGGTGGAACAGCCGCCATATTCGGAACTTCAATAGAATGGCTCCGTTTTGCGGGAATAGTTTTGAAATGCACCAAAATAGAGCATGGTTTTATGCCAATATCTGTATACAGTGATTTATCAAGTTTTAAATTGTATATGGGCGATGTGGGATTACTGACTATGAAAAGTGGAATTTCCCAACAAGCAATACTTTCTACATTAGAAATAAATAATAGTTTTATAGGTGCCATGGCTGAAAATTATGTGGCTCAATGTTTTGCTTCAAAAAATTACGGCTTATTTTATTGGACTTCAAAGAATACTGCGGAATTGGATTTCGTGCTGCAGCTTAATAATGATATTGTACCCGTAGAGGTTAAAAGTGGAATTAAAACAAAATCAAGGAGTCTTGGAATTTTTATTGGAAAATACAAACCTTCTTATTCAATAAGAATCTCTTCTAAGAATTTTGGATTTGAAAATAATATAAAGTCAGTACCTTTATATGCTGTGTTTTGCATATGATAAGTAGAAATTCCAATAGAAGAATAAGCATATATTAGTTAATAATATTTTTGATTGTGTGAGGGAAAACCCATAGAATATGCCTCTAACATTGACAGGTGTCGCAATTGAAAATATTAGAATGTGGAATTCCCCGGAATTTATTAAAATAGTTAGTGAATCTATGTATATGGAGTTTCTGCAGGACAAAGTCGAGAACGTTGGAGAATTTATGAATATTAATAACTTTAATGAATTTATAGATAAAAAGATATTAAATAGGGGATATGATTACTATTTAGATGGTACTGTTGAGCTTTTAGACAATGATAATAACAGATACTTACTCCAGGTTCAAGGCACCTATTTGTATGAAGTTTCGGTTGTACTTGATGATAATGATGAAATAATAAGTTCGCAATATAATTGCCCATATAACTTGGGACCTATTTGTAAGCATGAAGTTGCTGCATATTATGAATTAAACAAAATATTAAAATGTAAAGAAGATTGTATAAATATTAAAAAGGAAAAACAACCATCTTTAATTGATGTATTAGATAAACTATCTAAAGAAGAGCTTGTCAATTTAATTATAAAAATAACCAATAATGATATGGTTCTAAAAAATAATATTTTGCTATTGTATTCAAAGGATAGATTATGCAAATGTATGTTGGAAAATTAAAAATTATGAAAAATTTGCCGGCAAGGATAAGGTTACAGAAATTGTTAATGATTTAATGAGTTTATATAAAAAAAGACCCGCTTTTATTGATGAATTGAAGAGATTAAGAAGTAATACCAATTAATTATAAAAAAACAAGAAAG
>CAZAYQ010000093.1:0-6431 GCA_964489345.1 uncultured Clostridia bacterium
CTTCAAAACCACAGCTATTTAGTGCTTTTTATTGAAGTTTCCGGCATACAAGGCTGCTAATCTGACTGCTTCAAGCAGGCTTGTTTCGCCGGCTTTGCCGGTTCCGGCAATGTCAAATGCTGTTCCATGGTCAACAGATGTTCTTAAAAAACTCATATTGTTAGTAATAGAAACCGTTTTTTCAAAATCAACCATTTTAGCTGCAATATGGCCCTGGTCGTGGTATAGGGACAAGACTGCATCATATCTGCCCATTAAAGCAAAATGAAAAACAGAATCAGCCGGCAGAGGTCCTTCTGCATCCATTCCCCTATCCCTTGTCATTTTAACAGCAGGCTCAATCTCGTCGACTTCCTCCCTCCCGAATAATCCATGCTCGCCGCTGTGGGGATTCAGTCCTGCCACTGCAATTTTTGGATTATTAAGACCCAAAACTCTCAATGCTTCCATAGACCTTCTTATATATTCATATACTCTTTCCTTTGTAACAAGTTTACATGCTTTTTCTAAGGATACATGGCGTGACAGAAAAAACACCCTTAAATTATTGACTTGAAACATGGTAAGAAGGTTTTTCGTCCTTGTTAAACCCTCGAATATTTCTGTATGGCCTATATAGGGAATATTTGCCGCCCTGAGGGATTCTTTGTTGATTGGAGCTGTTGCAAGGGCATCAATTTTTTTATCAAGGGCAAGGTCTGTTGCAGCTTTAATATATTCAAAAGCAGCTTTGCCGCACATTGCTTGAACCTTTCCAATCTGCAGTATATTTATATCAACATTGCTTAAGTCTATTAAATCAATTGTCCCATGTCCATATATTCCGTCTTTTGCCTGTGAGAGGACATTGATATCCAATTTGCTGCCGCAAAATTTAAATGCCTGTTCAAGAGTACCTTTGTCTCCAATAACCAAAGGATTGCACATGTTGAAAATTTCTTTGTTATTGAAAGCTTTGACTACAATTTCAGGACCGACCCCTGCAGGGTCTCCCATTGTTATTCCAATAATAGGTTTTTTCATATTATTAAAAGGCCTGCTCTGTTCTTCCGATTATTTCATCCTGGAGAGCTTTTTCAAGATTGTTGAAATGGTCTGAGTATCCTGCCACTCTAACAATTAAATCCTTGTATTCCTCCGGATGTTTTTGTGCTTCCAAAAGAATTTCTCTATCAATTACATTAAATTGTATATGGTGGCCCATAAGTTCAAAATATGATCTTATCAGCGAAGATACATTTTCTAAACCTTCCTCACCTGCTATTGATGAAGGTGTGAATTTTTGATTAAGCAAGGTTCCCCCCGTAGATGTATGGTCCATTTTAGCACAGGACTTAATTACTGCCGTCGGCCCATTAACATCTGCTCCCTTTTCGGGAGATATGCCGTCTGATACGGGTTTTTCAGCTAACCTTCCGTTTGCAGAAGCACCCATTACTGAGCCGAAGTATACATGACAGGTGGTTGGAAGCATGTCAATTTGATATGTTCCTCCGCATACTGTATCCCTTCCTCTTATCAGGTCCCTTGTGGTTGTAAATATATCCAGCATTATATCATCAGCGTAATCATCATCGTTGCCGTATTTGGGAGTGTGGTTCAATAGCAAACTCCTTATATCATCATGATCTGCAAAGTTTAATTTTAGTGATTTCAGCATATCGCTCATAGAAAATCTTTTATTATCAAATACATTATATTTAATTGAAGATAGGCAATCGGTTATTGTTGCTATTCCTACAACCTGAATATATCTGGTATTATATTTTGAGCCTCCTGCATTGTAGTCCCTGCCGCTTTCTTTGCATCCGTCCGTCAATACCGACATAAATGTTGAAGGCATGTGTTTTGCGAAGAGCTTTTCTATTACATTGTTTCCTTCAATTTTTATATTTATAATATAATTAAGCTGCTTTACAAAGGCATCAAATAAGTCTTCATAGGACCTGAAGTCTTCAGGGCTTCCTGTTTTAATCCCGATTTGTTTCTCTGTATATTTGTCAAAGCCGTTATTTAATGTGAGCTCCAATACTTTGGGAACATTCAAATAACCTGTCAAAACATAGGCCTCCCTGCCGTGGCAGCCTGTTTCAACACAACCGCTGGCTCCCCCGAACCTTGCATCTTCCAAAGTCTTTCCTGCATTCAAGAGCTCTTGTATCAATTCCTCCGTATTGTAAAATGCCGGCTGCCCCCAGCCCTTTCTTGAAATTTCCACAGCCCTTTTTAAAAATTCAGGGGGTGTTTTTTCACTTATCTGAACATTGGAGCTTGGCTGAAGAAGCTTCATTTCATCCATTGTGTCAAGTATCATATAAGATATTTCATTTACACCGTCTTCTCCCGTATAGGGGTTGATTCCTCCTGTGTTAATATTTGCAAAGTCTGTGTAGGTTCCGCTTTCCTTCAGGGTTATTCCTACCTTGGGAGGAGCCGGCTGGTTGTTGAATTTTATCCAAAAGCATTCCAAAAGCTCTCTTGCCTTAGAATAATCAATTTTTCCTTCTTCCTTTTCCTTTTTATAAAAAGGATATATATATTGGTCAAGTCTTCCCGGTGAAAAAGAATCCCATGTATTAAGCTCTGTTGTTACACCTATATGCACAAACCAATACATTTGCAAAGCTTGAGCAAATGTTTCCGGCTTATGGGCAGGTACTACGTCACAGTTTGATGCAATCCACAATAATTCTTCTTTTCTTGCCGGGTTTTCTTCTTTTGAGGCTAATTCTCTTGAATACTTAGCATATCTTTGACCGTATATGATTATTGCATCGCATGAAATAGCCATACCTTGAAGCTGTGCCTTTTTGTCGTAGGCATCCGGGTCATTTATGAAATCCAGCTTTTCTATTTCTTCTTCAATTTCTTTCTTGAAATCAAGGAATCCTTTTTGATAAATTTTACCGTCTGCAACTGTATGTCCGGGAGCCCTTTGCTCCATAAACTCAGTATACATTCCTGCCGCATAACAATCCTTCCATTCCTGTGTCATGGCTTCCAAAATTTTATGTCTTATAGACCGGTTTTCCCAATATGGAATAATTTTTTCCTGCTGCAGTATTTTATCTTCTTCTCTAACCTTAAAGCTTATATATTTTCTGTCGTTCATTACGGTCATATCTTCCACAGTGTGGCAGCAAAGCTCCGGAAAGGTAGGAGCAACCTGAGGTCCCTCGCTTTTTTCCCCCACTATAAGCTCACCCTCGCCAATATAGAGCTTTCTCTTTTCCATTAAGTTTTTAAAATTTAAAGCCCTTAATACAGGTATTTCAACTGTGCCGTAATATTTTTCATAAAATTTGGTCTCTATTAAAGCCCTTTCCAGACTTATGGACGGTTGTGTTGATGTGCTTATTTCTCTCAGTTTTTTTGTTCTTTCAGTGTATCCCCGCATATCAGCCTCCTATTTTAACCTTGCATCCTTCTTTTTCAAATATTTCTTTGAATCTTTTCAGTTTCTCATCTGCCGGTCTTTTCATGTTTTCAGAATATGGACGGCTTAATTTTTTATATTTATGCCTTCCTATGTTATGATAGGGCAGAAAATTGATTTTCTTAACATTTGTATCCTTAATAAACTTTAATATTTTAGTCATATTATCTTCATCAGCATTAATTCCTTCAATTAGAGGCAGTCTTAAATTTATGTTCTTGTGAATTTTTGACAGCCTGATTAAATTGTCGATAATAACTGCATTTGAAAGACCTGTATAGAGTATATGCTTATCATCATCCATGAGTTTAAGGTCATATAGAAACAAGTCAGTATATTTTGATATTCTTTCTAGAACCTCAAAGTCCCCATAGCCGCAAGTGTCAACTGCTGTATGAATGTTTTCTTTCTTCAGCTTCTTAAGAAGTTCTTCAACGAAGTCCGCATATATGAGGGGCTCTCCCCCTGACAAGGTCACACCGCCCTTTGAGTTTTTATAAAATACCCTGTCTTTCAGGACTTCTTCCACAACTTCATCCACTGTGAATTCTTTTCCGGCTACCTGCCTTGCAGAATTTATGCAGCAGACTGTGCAGTCTCCCTTAAATGTACACTTGTCCATATTTGTCGTAAGAATATTGTTTTTTATTTCAATGGCATTGTTTTTACATGCCTTCATACATTTCCCGCATAATGTGCATTTGTTTTTATCATAGAGGATTTCTCTTTCTGAATTTTGGCTTTCAGGGTTGTGGCACCATGTGCACTTCAGGTGACATCCTTTAAAAAATACTGTTGTTCTTATGCCCGGTCCGTCATGGATGGAAAATCTTTGAATGTTAAATATATTAGCTTTCACTCTTTTGCCTCTTTGTCGTCAGCTTTAAGTTCATTAATGAAGCTGTATGTTATTTTAGCAGTCAAGCCCCATATTATATAATTGTAGTATTTGTAAAAATAAACAGGGTATCTTATACTTCCCCAGTTATAATCTTCCCCGTTATTGACCATGTGATAGGGAAAATCTTTATCAGCTTTTGGATAATAATTCATATAGTATCTTTCGGGCTGGTTCTCTAAAAAGAATGACAAGGGGACAAAAAATACTTCTGAAACTTCATCAATGCAGTATTCTATCTCATAGGCGTCAATATCCTTGATCAGTCCCAAAAATGTGAATACAAATGAGCCGCTTTTGCTGGATGCGTAATTAAGTTCTGCAATTATTTCAATATTTCTTTTGTTTAATAAAAGTTCCTCTGAAGTCTCCCTTATGGCAGCTTCCTCAGGGCTTTCTCCCTCTTCGATTCTTCCGCCCGGAAACGAAATTTCTCCGGGCTGGGTTATAGAATTTGACCTGACCTCATAAATTAAGTTTAATTCTCCATCAATTTCAATTAAGGGAACCAATACTGCAAAGCTTACATCATAGTCTATTGGTTTTGCTTTTATATTTTTAAGCTTGTCTTTTATGTTTTTCATGTTCATTTATATTATCAGCCTCATTATTCCTAAAATTATAAATATCAGACCTGATATTGTTTTTATTATATAAGAAGGAAGAAATTTAGTCAATGATGTTCCTACAATAATTCCTATGAAACCTATGGACAGCATTGCTGTTACAGAGCCTGCCAGGACTATTAAGGGGTAGACGGCATCCATGGATAAGGTCATGCAGGTAAGCTGGGTTTTATCCCCCATTTCTCCGAGAAAAAATGTGAGAGCAACGGTGATGACAGGCCCCAGGCTGTAAAGCTTCTTATTTTCACCTTCTTCTTCAAATACGATTGTAATAATCCCGAAGATTATAAAAATAATTCCTGCAAACAGCTGAAGAAGATATTCGTCCGTAATATTGGATATGAGACAGCCTATAAGAACTGCAGAGCCATGGTTTATAAGAACTCCGAGAAATATCCCTGTAAGCACCTGAATTACTGAGTATTTAGCTGCCAGGGTCATGAGCAGCAACTGAGTTTTATCTCCCATTTCGGCAAGAAAAACCAGGATGAAGGTTTCCAAAAATTCTTTGATCATTTTTCCCCCTTGAATTTTTACTAGTCTCTTTCATTTATCCAAGTTATATACTATAATATTAAAAAGGGCTAACAAACAGAACAAGAATAATCATTCCCGGAGGTATTATGGATAAAAATATATTGATAACCACTGCCCCTTTTGGAAACGGTCATAAGATGGCAGCTACTGCAATAAAAAACGCCTTCATTAAAAAGGGTTATAACAATGTGGTTGTTGTAGATTTGTTTACGGAAACCCATCCAAAAATTACTGAAGCTATTAAAAAGGCATATATAAGAAGCTATGATTTCGGAAAGGCATATTCAAAACTTTATTTCGGCTCGGAAAAACTTACAGATAAAAGGGTTGTTGAATTGTACAGGAATTTCGGATATAGAAAATTAAAGAGTATTTCTGAAATATTTAAACCTGATATTATAATTAATACTTTCCCCATATTGGCATCCTTGAAAATCAAGAATGATAAGGGCCAAAATATACCTGTATTTAATATAGTAACCGACTACTATGCCCATAAACTCTGGATAAGCAAAGAAATTGACAAGTTTTATATTGCAACAGATGAGCTGCAGGAAGAATTTAAAAGTATGAATATACCGACGGAAAAAATCTTTGTATCCGGTATCCCCATCAGAGATGCTTTTGAAGAAGCTGAAAGTATATCAAGACTGCATGCCAAGTATAAGGTAAACAGACGAAAAAGAATAGTTCTTATAAACTCCGGTGCCTTTGGCGTATTCAGGGATATAAAAAAAGTATGCACTGAGCTGTGCAAACATAATAATATTCAAGTTGCAGTGGTCTGCGGTAACAACACATTTATGAAAGCAAAGTTAGAATCCTTAGGGCTTAGGAATCTAAAGGTTTTCGGATTTGTTGAAGATATTCATGAACTCTATAAAATTGCATGCTGCATGATTACCAAACCGGGAGGAATTACACTGACGGAAGC
>CAZAYQ010000094.1:0-6419 GCA_964489345.1 uncultured Clostridia bacterium
TTACTATTGTTTCAATTTCATCAAAGCTAAGCTCCCTTGCAAGAACAATTCTGTTAACCCCCTGTTTATACCAGAAGTTTGCTGTGTGGTAATTTGTAGTATTGGCTTGGGTGCTTAAGTGTATCCGCATTTCCGGTATTGTCTCTTTTACTATTTCAACAATACCCGGGTCTGCTACAATCAGTGCATCCGTGCCGATTTTATGCAAATATTTCAAATATCCTTCAATACCCTTCAGGTCATCATTGTGGGGCACTATATTAACTGTTATATTTGCTTTTCTTCCATATTTGTGGCAATAGTCTACTCCCAGCTCCAAATCCTTTTTAGTGAAGTTTTTGCCTCCTGCTCTCATTCCCATTGATTTTCCTGCAAAATAAACTTCATCAGCTCCGTATTCCACAGCCATTATCAATTTATCCAGATTCCCTGCAGGTGCCAATAATTTTGGTAACATTTTTTCTCCTTTATCTCTATCGGGGACATTCAAGTACGGGGACATTACTTCATGATCTGACCCCAAGGGATTACCCACCATGAAGGTGTGTCCCCCTTCCTATTTATTTTATCCATGTAACTGCCAGCCCGTCCCCAAGGGGAAGAATTGAAGTTACAAACCTCTCATCATGAGATATATATTCTAAATAATTTCTTAAATTTCTTACTAATGTTTTCTTCCTTCTTACAAGCAATTCATCTGATGCAATCATTCCCTGATACAATACATTGTCCGAAAGAATAATTCCCCCGGGTTTCATCAATTTTAAACATTTATCAAAGAATACCCTGTAATAGCTTTTAGCTGCATCGATAAAAGCAATATCAAAATTTCCTTCTGTTTCATCCAGCATATCCACTGCATCACCCAAATAAACCTGAATATTCTGTTCAAGCCCGAAATCCGCAATATTTTTTATTGCTTCTTCATAGAATTTTTCGCTTCTTTCAAAGGTCACAACCCTGCCTTGGTCCTTCATGGCCTTTGACATGAATATTGCAGAATATCCCACATTCGTACCTATTTCAATTATACTTCCGGCATTTAACTGGTTTATAACAAGTTTAATAAATTGGCCCACCTCATTGTGGATGATGGGCAAATTTCTTTCCTGGCAGTATTCTCTGAATTTACTTAATTTCTCATTATCCTCAAGAATAAGACTCTTAATATATTCATCTATATAAGATGGGTTAATCCCGTTCAAACTTTTACCTCCACTACAGCAGTCTAAGCGGCGCAGTCTCGCTGTCAGGGCATCCTTAGTCCAGATACTCCTTAGCTGCGTCAATATGTTCATCATATGTGTTTGAGAAATAATGAGAACCGTCTCCCTTTGCCACAAAGAATAAATAATCCACTTCTGCAGGCTCAAGCACAGCTATTATTGACAGCTTGCCCGGTGAATTTATGGGTAACGGAGGCAGGCCTTCAACGATATAGGTGTTGTAAGGCGAATCTATTTCAATATCCTCGTATGTAAGTCTTTCCTTCCACTCCCCGTTTGCATAGTTAACGGTAGCACAGGATTGAAGCCTCATATTTATGTCAAGCCGGTTTAGGAATACTTTTGCAACTTCATCTCTTTCTTCGTCCAAAAGGGCTTCCTTTTCAACTATGCTTGCTAAATTTATTAGCTCCTCAAAAGAAAGGTTTGTATTTTCCATCCTTGGCTTGATTTCATCCACATAAAATTCATCAAATTGTTTTAAAAGGACTCTAATAATTTCCTCTTCATTTGAGTCAATATAAATATTGTAAGTATCAGGCATTAAGTATCCCTGCAGATTTGAAATAGATGTATCATATAAAAATTCATAATCCTCTTTGAACATCTCAGGAGTTTCCATCAGCTCAATAAATCTGTCATAATTTAACTCTGTCTGCTCAGACAAGGCTAAAGCCATATCTTCATTTGTCAATCCTTCAATTATTGTAATATTGTAAGTATTGCCTGAAGAACCGCCCTTTATAAGTGAATCTAAAAGTTCATCAGCATTCATATTTTTTGAAAGAAGGTAAAAGCCTGCCTTTAATTTAGAGTCAGAACCTGTTTTTTCAGCATAATACTTAAATGTACGAATATTTGAAATTAAATTATTTTCGAACAAAATTTCAGCAATGTCATTTGTTGTGCTCCCGGCCGGAATTTCAAGAGCAATCGGTGAGTTGTCATTTACATCAACAGCTGTCAAACTTTCTTCAATATAATTATTTAAATAAAGATATGCTCCTGCTATTATAAGCAAAACACATAGTAGTGCAATTATCTTTTTCATAAGGCCTCCAAGGATTAAATTTCGAAATCCATTAAATTATACAACCTTTAGCCGGTAATTACAATAATTTATAAAATTTTATAGTATAATAATTGTCTGCCTGGTTAATATAATAGAGCTTATTTCTTTTAGATAAGAGAGGGTTGATTGTATTGGACAGATTGAAGAACAAAAACAGCACTCCCGATTTAACTAAAGTTGTTAATTCAGATGTGATTAAACTAAGAAGGGATGGGCAATACAGGTTAACCAGTGATATAAACGGTGAACTGACTCCAAATCTAAATTTGACTTCATGGAAATCAAATCAAAGAATGGAAGATAAAAGTATTGTAAACAACAAACCATCTCAGTTCGGGCCTATACTAGGCGTTAACTTTCACAACATCAAAAGATAATAAGCGTTAATAACCGGTGACCTAAAAGCTCACCGGTTATGTTGCATTCCCCTGCCTTTCCCCTCATACGAAATAATCCCTTACAATTAACATTTCCCCCATCCATTCATATAATGAAGAAAATACATATGGGAGGTAACCAGGTTAATTATGATCAGTAATGATAATATAGAGAGCGAACGTACAAGGCTGTGCCTGACAATAGGAAGGATTGCCCCTGACTTTACAGCTATGACCACAGAAGGACCTATAACAATGTCCCAGTATAGGGGAAGGTGGGTTTTGTTTTTTTCACATCCGGGAGATTTTACCCCTGTCTGCACTTCAGAATTTATTTCTTTCGCCCAGCTTCAACCTGAATTTGAAAAAAGAAACGTCCAGCTTTTAGGTATAAGTATTGACTCAAACCCGGCACACCTGGGCTGGCTTTATGATATTTTTCAAATGACAGGAATTATAATGCCTTTTCCCCTTGTTGCAGACAGAGATGCACAAATAGCAGCACTTTACGGCATGGTTAACCCTGATAGAATTTATGAGCAAAGCGTCAGGGATGTTTTTATAATAGACCCAACTCAGAGAATAAGAGCAATTTTAGCTTATCCTGCCACAAACGGCAGAAACAATTATGAGTTGTTAAGGTTGATTGATGCGCTCCAGGTTTCAACTACATACGGCGTGAGCACTCCTGCAAACTGGATGCCGGGAGACCCGGTAATTGTTCCGGTTGCCCATACCCTTGATGAAGCAATTGAAAGGATTGAAAATCCGGCTCCTGACCTTATGACATGTTTTGCATGGTGGTATTGTTTTACGGATATATCAGAGTTATCACCTTTAAAAAATCAATAGATTAAAATATAAAAAAAAAGGACACCGGGTGCGGGACATCCCATCATGGAGTCCCTTCCTGTGTCCATAAATATTTCTTTTGAGCTTTATTAGGCTCAGGATGACATATCTTCCTGGTCTACTTCTACTATTATTGGAAGTATCATAGGGCTTCTTTTTATTTTTTCATAAATGAAACTGCTTAATGAATCCTTTATCAGCATTTTTATATTGTTCCATTCTTTAACCCTTGTATCCCGGCATTTTTCCAAAGCCTTATTAACCACTGTTTTTGATTCTTCTATCAGGTCTATGTTCTCACGGACATATACAAATCCCCTGGATACTATTTCAGGGCCTGCCAAAATTTTTCCCGTAGCCCTTTCTGTTGATAAAACAACTACAATCAATCCATTTTCAGAAAGTAGTCTTCTGTCCCGAAGAACAATATTGCCCACGTCTCCAACACCCAATCCGTCTACTAGTATGTTTCCGGATGCTACAGTGTTGTTTTTAGCTATTGACTTTGATGTAAGTTCAATTATATCGCCGTTGTTTCCTATTACAGTATTCTCAATAGGCATTCCCAGTTCATTTGCCAAATTAGCATGCTGGACTAAATGTCTGTATTCACCGTGAACAGGTATGAAAAATTTTGGTTTTAAAAGAGTGAGCATAAGCTTAAGCTCATCTCTTCTGGCATGACCTGATACATGTACCTGTGTCAAGGCATCATAAAGTACCCTTGCACCCTTTTCATAGAGCATATTTATTACTCTTGAAACAGTTATTTCGTTTCCCGGTATGGGGTTGGCTGAAATTACTACCAGGTCTCCTGTTTTTATCTGAATTTTTCTATGGTCGCTGTTAGCCATTCTTGTCAAGGCGGACATAGGCTCACCCTGACTTCCTGTAGTAAGGATAACTATTTCATCATCCTTAAGGCTTTTCACTTCATTAACATTTATGATTGTTCCCTCGGGAGCATTTAAATATCCCAATTCCAGTGAAACCTTGATTGCATTTACCATGCTTCTTCCTGATATTGCAACCTTTCTTTTGTTAACAACCGCGGCATCGATAACCTGCTGCAGCCTGTGAATATTTGAAGCAAAGGATGCAACAATTATTCGTGAATCACAGTGTTTGAATATATCCATAAATTTCTGGCCGATTGTTTTTTCTGACTCCGTGAAACCCAGTCTTTCAACATTAGTGCTGTCAGACATGGCAAGAAGCACTCCCTTCCGGCCTATATCCGCAAACTTTCCTAAATCTATAACCTCTTCATTGATGGGAGTATAATCGATTTTAAAGTCACCGGTATGAACTATTGTCCCGATGGGTGTATCAATGGCGTAACCCACTGCATCCGGTATAGAGTGATTAACTCTTACAGCTGTGACTTTAAAGCATCCTAAATTTATAGTATCTCCCGCCTTAATCGGGTTTAAGGATGCATCTTCAATTTTATGCTCTAAAAGCTTGTTTTCCACAAGACCTAATGTAAGCTTTGTTCCGTAAATAGGTACATTCAGCTTTTTTAAAGTATATGGTATTGATCCTATATGGTCTTCATGTCCATGAGTTAAAATTATTCCTTTTATTTTTTCCTTGTTCTTTACTAAATAAGTTATATCCGGTATCACTATATCAATTCCAAGCAATTCATCGCCCGGAAAAGCCATACCGCAGTCTATGACAATAATATTGTTATTATATTCAATGACTGTGATGTTTTTACCTATTTCACCCAATCCCCCCAGGGGTATTATTTTGAGTTTATGTTTCTTTTCTGCCATCTTCATTCTCCTTATCTCTGCATTGTGCACAGATTCCGGTGAATTTGACCACATGATTTAATATTTCAAAATTGTATTGTTTTTCGATAATTTCTTCCAATGTGTTCATAAGGTCTTCTTTAACCTCTATGATTTTACCGCATTGACTGCACAATAAATGATGGTGCTGATGAACTTCATTACTGTTTGGTGATAATATTTCATATCTTGAGTATCCGTCATCAAAGTTAAGCTTGTAGACAAGTCCGATATCCTCAAACAAAAGAAGTGTTCTGTAAATTGTGGCTATTCCAATCTTAGGGTATTTATTTTTTATCAGGCCGTAAATTTCTTCCGTAGATAAATGCTTATCTTTATTCTCTGAAAGAACTTCATATACGGTTTTTCTTTGAACGGTTGTTTTGTGACCATTCTTTTCAAGCAAATTTCTCAAATAATCTGACATATATACCCCCTATACGCCTAAATCAAATCATCAGCTATTCCTTCATATATTTCCTGCACTTCTTTGATTTCTTCCTCATCCTCAACTTTAATCAGCACTATACTTCCGTCCTCCATCTCTTCCACATAATAAATCATACCTTCGTCCGAGTTGAGCTTGTGAAGTACTGCATACAAAATATCATCAATGTGAAAAGTTGCTTCTACGACCAGCTTTTCTAAATTACCTTCGTCGTTTATCAATTCAATAATATTATCCATCGGCTCCCCTTTGATTATTTTGTACGCTGCATATAGGATGACAAAATTTGTACTGCAGCTAATTTGTCGATAACTTCTTTTCTTTTTTTTCTTCTTACATCAGCTTCTATCAACATTTTTTCTGACATTGCTGTGGTAAACCTTTCATCTTCAAGCTCCAGGGGTAAGTCAATGTGCTTTTTCATCTTTTCCAAAAATCCAAGCACCTTCTCCCCCTGTATTCCAATAGTTCCATCAAGTTTTTTTGGAATGCCCGCAACTATTTTAGTAACTTGATATTCATCGATGATCTTTTTTAATTCATTAATGTCATTTTTTATACCCGTTCTTTTTATTGTCGTAACTCCCTGTGCAGTAATCATCAATAAATCACTTACAGCTACTCCGATTGTTTTATCACCCACAT
>CAZAYQ010000095.1:0-6411 GCA_964489345.1 uncultured Clostridia bacterium
AAGAGGCTCTATGCCCCTGAAGGAAAAGGGGTAAGACCTACCGGCGATAAAATCAAAGAAGCAGTTTTTAACATGATAGGACCAATTGATGAAGAGTCAATAGTTCTTGAATTGTTTGCCGGTTCCGGCAGCATGGGAATTGAATTTTTAGCCAGAGGTGCAAAGCATTGCACATTTGTAGATAAATCCAATAAAAGCTTAAACTATGTCAAAAAAAATTTGCAACTTTGTAATTTTACAGATAAAACTGAAATAATAGCAAGTGATTATGAAAAAGCAATAATAAATTTATCAAAAAATAATAGAAAGTTTGATTATATTTTTGCAGACCCTCCCTATGGCTTCAGCTTGTGCAATAAAAGCTTAAATGCTGTTCTCAAATATAACATTTTAAAATACAGCGGACTTCTTATCATAGAAAGCGAAAAACAAGAAAAAGTGATTGATAACAATACTTTAGATGTGATAGAATATAAAGAGAAAACATATGGAAGAACAAAAATAAGCTTAATCAGACATTTGGAGGGATAATGAGAGTATTGTACACGGGAAGCTTTGATCCCATAACAGTTGGGCATCTTGATATTATCAAGAGAATATCAAAAAAGTTTGCTACTGTTATAGTGACGGTATTTAATAATCAGGAAAAAAAATACTGGTTTCCCATAGAAAAAAGATGTGAAATGGTAAGGGGTGCGGTTGAAGGCTTAGCTAATGTTGAAGTGGATTTTATGGAAGGCCTGGTCGTGGATTATTGTGAAAAGAACAATATATGTATTATAGTTAGGGGGCTCAGGGCAGTATCTGACTATGAATATGAGCTGTCCATATCAAGCATTAATAAGCATTTAAGCAAAGAGCTGGAAACCTTTTTCCTGGTTGCATCACCGCAATATTCCTTTTTAAGCTCAAGTATGGTAAAGGATGTAGCAGAACATGGAGGGCATTTTGAAGATTTAGTTCCTGATAATGTTGTACAAAATATATATGAATTACTCGGGAGGAAGTAAAATGGATATTTTGAATTTGTTGGAAAGGATAGAGGATATTATAGAAGATGCTTCTAAATTCCCCTTATCAAATAAGGTTATGGTTGACAAAGAAGAAGTTCTGGAAGTAATAAATGAAATAAGATTAAAATTGCCTGATGAAATCAACAGGGCTTCATGGGTTGCAAAGGAGAGGCAGCGTATACTTAATGAGGCTCAAACAGAAGCAGATGAGCTGATTATTAAAGTAAAAGAGCAGCAGAAGCATTTGATTGAAGACAGTGAAATAATAAGACAAGCTAAAAAATATGCAAACGAATTAATTCAGGAAGCAGAAAGAACAGCAAATGAAATGAAGACAGGAGCATACGATTACAGTGATGAAATATTGTCCAAGCTCCAGGAAAAGATTAAAGAAATAAATAATATAATAGAAGATAACAGGGAAGTACTTAAAAAAATGTAAATAGTTTTGAGGACGGTTTTTTTGATTGAAATAAAAAGAACCGTCCCTGTTTTTCGGAAGGGTTCTTTTATTGATTATTTATTCTTGTTTTCTAATTCATTGATGATTCTATGTCTATACTCGTCCATCATTTCAGAGAAAATATCACCGATTGCAGGGGGAGTGTATGTTACTGTATTGGCGCCTGCTTGTATTGTTTCCAGAATGGTTTCAGGCGTGGGGCCTCCTGTTGCAATAATAGGAAAGTTAGGATGCTTTTCACGAATTTGTCTTACAATTTTTGCTGTTTTTGCTCCGCCGGACACGTTGAAAATAGA
Organism: uncultured Clostridia bacterium; assembly: GCA_964489345.1. Classification (GTDB taxonomy): domain Bacteria; phylum Bacillota; class Clostridia; order Tissierellales; family Sedimentibacteraceae; genus Sedimentibacter. Next base: position 1,773 of record CAZAYQ010000095.1, read on the forward strand.
AACTCCAGCCTTTATCCTCGATTCAAAATCCTCTTTTTCTGATACTATGGTAATAATAATAGGTATGTCCAAACGCTCTTTCATTTCGGATATAAGTTCGTTTTTAGCAGGTGCATTTAAAACTACACCGTAAGCCCCCGTTAATTCAGCATTTAAAGCAATGTCAATTGATCTTTGTCCTGATGTGGTCCCTCCTCCTACTCCGACAAACACAGGTGTGGAGGACAGTTCAATAATGGCCTGATTAATTGCTAATTGAGGAGTAAAAGGGTATACTGCAATAACCCCGTCTGCATTATGGTTTTTTATGATTGCTGCATCAGTTGTATAAATCAATGATTTTATCCTTTTCCCGAATACCTTTATACCGCTGGCATTATAGATTTCCTGAGGCATTTGTATAGGCTTCTTTTTTAGGACGGATTCAATTGTCGGTACAAACTTTTTATCTTTTACTTCAGTATTTGTTTTAACGGCTTCACTGTAATTGTCAAATATAATTTCTATATTATCATTCATGTGCGACTCCTTTTTTTGTTTATTATACTATTTTTCTTAGTATTATTCAACAAATAAAAATAAAGCTATGCAAACATATCAATAAAAGATATAATATCTTAGGTATCTAACGGAGGTTGTTTTGGGAAAATTAATACTTTCAGGAACTGTAGACCTTGAAACAAAAAGATGTTTACTCAGGAAATTTCAAATGTCCGATGCAGATGAGATATATTCTAATTGGCTGAGTGACAGGGATTCAGCCAGATATAACGCTTGGAGAGTCCATTCTTCAATAGAGGTGACAAAAGAGTATCTGTCGGAATGGATAAGCCTTTATAAAAAAGATGATTATTTCCACTGGGCAGTTGTTGATAAGGAAACAAAAGAAGTGATAGGGTCTGTCACAGTAGCAAACATAAAAAAGAGGAAAAAATATTGTGAAATTGGTTACACAATAGCAAGAAAACTGTGGAATCAGGGAATTGCTACGGAAGTATTAATCTGCACCTTGAATTATTTAACTCAAGAAGCAAAATTTGAAAAAGTTTGCGGGCTTCATGATATAAGAAATGAAGCATCAGGAAGGGTTATGAAAAAAGCAGGCATGGAATTTGTAAAGAATAAAAGACAAATCTTTTTAAACAGCAATAATTTAATAATGAAATGCAGTCTGTATGAATTTAAAAAATAGTTGCTTTAAGAATGTTTTATGATATAATAAGATGGTTAATTCATAAAATTTGGTAATTTGGTTAATATCAAATATTATATACATATAAACTTAAAAATAACGGAGGGCAAAATGGGTTCAAAAATACTAAATAAGGAAAAAAATACTGTTACATTAGAATTTACAGTATCACAGGATGACTTTGAAAAGGCTGTGAATAAAGCATATTTAAAAGCAAAGAATAATATAAATGTTCAGGGATTCAGGAAGGGAAAAGCTCCGAGACATATTATCGAAAAAAAATATGGAAAGGGCATTTTTTATGATGATGCTTTGGATATAGCTGTGCAGGAAGCGTACCCTGCTGCTGTAAAAGACCTGGACTTAGACATAATTGACAGTCCAAAAATTGATGTTGAAAAATTTGAGGAAGGTCAGGACTTAATATTTAAAGCTGAGGTCCAAGTAATGCCGGAGGTTGAACTTCCTGACTACAAGGGTATTGAAGTTGTAAAGACAGAAATAAAAGTAACCGATGAAGATGTTGAAAAAGAATTAAAGTCTGTCCAGGAGAAAAATGCAAGAATAGTTGAAGCACTTGACAGACCTGTTCAAAAGGGAGACTTTTTAACTATTGATTACGAAGGCTTTGTGGGAGATGAGCAATTTGAAGGAGGCACAGCCGAAAACCAAGCACTGGAAATCGGATCCAATTCATTTATACCGGGATTTGAGGACCAATTAATAGGAAAAAGCAAGGGAGAAGAAGTCACAGTAAATGTAACCTTCCCTGAAGAATATCATTCTGAAAACTTAAAAGGCAAGGATGCTGTATTCAATGTTAAAATTCATGAAATAAAAGTAAAGGAACTTCCTGAAATGGATGATGAGTTTGCCAAGGATGTAAGTGAATTTGATACGCTGGATGAGCTTAAAGCAGATACAAGAAGTGTATTGGAACAAAAAGCCGCTGATCAGGTTAAAGTTTCAAATGACAACAATGTTGTTACAAAAATAGTGAATGATACAAATCTTGAAATACCTGAAGTGTTAATCCAAAGAGAAATTGATTTCCTCGGAAGAAATTATGAACAGCAGTTCCGCCAGCAAGGTTTTTCCGGCAATGAATATGACAGCCTTATAGAGAATTTTGTTAATCAATATAAGGAAGGTGCAAGAGAACAGGCAAAGTTCAACGTTAAAGCGGAATTGGTTATAGAAGCATTGATTAAAAAAGAAGAAATTTCTGTATCTGATGAAGAATTCATGGAAGAAGTTGATAAAATAGCAGAGTCTTACAATGTTGAAGAGGAAAGGCTTGAGGCATTCAAAGACGGGATAATGCAGTCAAGTAAAAGCTATATTGAAGAAACCCTTCAAAAAAGAAAAGTTATTGATATGCTTGTTGAAAATGCGATATTTGTTGACGCCCCTGAAATTGTTGAAACTGTTGATTCTGAAACTGTTGAAACTGTTGATTCAGAAACTGTTGATTCTGAAATTGTTGACAAAGAATAAAGATTAAGATAAATTTAAGAAAAGTAAGTACAATTAAAGTATAATGAATATAATAATAGGAGGAAGAAAAATGGCATTAGTACCATATGTAATAGAACAAACCGGCAGAGGTGAAAGGTCTTACGATATATATTCAAGACTTTTGAAAGATAGAATTATAATACTGAGTGATGAAGTTAATGATGTGACAGCAAGTTTAATAGTTGCACAAATGTTATTTTTGGAGTCGGAGGACCCTGATAAGGATATTCAATTTTATATTAATTCACCGGGAGGGTCTATAACTGCAGGCATGGCAATCTATGACACAATGCAGTATATAAAGCCTGATGTATCAACCATATGCGTTGGAATGGCGGCAAGCATGGGAGCATTTTTGCTCTTGTCCGGAGAAAAAGGAAAAAGATTTGCACTTCCAAATTCTGAAATAATGATTCATCAGCCACTTGGAGGGATGAGGGGGCAGGCTTCAGACATAAAAATACATGCTGATAGAATTATCAAGATAAGAGATACCTTAAACAGTATAATCAGTGAAAAAACGGGTCAGCCCTTAGCTAAGGTTGAACAGGACACAGACAGGGATAACTTTATGACGGCAGTGGAAGCTAAGACCTATGGCATAATAGATGATATTATAGCTAAAAGAAAATAAGGAGTGTTTTAATGGGCAAAGTAAATGAAAAACATATTAAATGCTCGTTTTGCGGTAAGTCTCAGGAACAGGTAAGAAGACTCATAGCCGGTCCGGATGTATATATATGTGATGAATGTATAGAGCTCTGCCATAACATTGTAGATGAGGATATTGATTTATTTGAAGAATATGATTTTACGGAGCTTCCGAAACCTAAAGAAATAAAAGAAAAACTGGATGAGTACGTAATACAGCAGGATAACGCAAAAAAGGCTTTGGCAGTGGCAGTATACAATCATTATAAAAGAATAAACTACAAAGCTAAAGACGAAGGCGTAGAAATACAAAAAAGCAACATACTCTTACTTGGACCTACAGGCAGCGGAAAAACATACCTGGCACAAACACTGGCAAAAATATTAAATGTACCCTTTGCCATTGCTGATGCCACATCTTTGACAGAAGCAGGATATGTGGGAGAAGATGTTGAAAATATACTGCTTAAGTTGTTGCAGGCGGCAGATTTTGATGCAGAAAGAGCAGAAAAGGGTATAATATACATTGATGAAATAGATAAAATTTCAAGACGCTCAGAGAATCCTTCAATAACAAGGGATGTAAGCGGCGAAGGAGTTCAACAGGCTCTTCTTAAAATACTTGAAGGAACTGTTGCCAATGTTCCGCCCCAGGGTGGAAGAAAGCATCCGCATCAGGAATTCATTCAAATAGATACCACCAATATATTGTTTATACTTGGAGGTGCCTTTGACGGCATGGAGAAAATCATACAAAAAAGAGTAGGCAAAAAAAGCATTGGTTTTGGTGCCGACCTTTCAGGAAACACGTCATTGGATACTGATAAACTTTTAAAGCAGGTTCAGTCCCAGGATTTACTGAAATATGGAATGATTCCCGAGTTTGTCGGAAGAGTTCCGGTTGTGGTAGCTTTGGAGAAATTAGATAAAAAAGCTTTAATATCAATTTTGACAGAGCCCAAGAATGCCTTGTTGAAACAATACAAAGAATTGTTTAAAATGGATAATGTAGAGCTTGAAATTGAGAAGGATGCACTTGAAGAAATAGCGAAGAGGGCACTTGAAATAAATACAGGTGCAAGAGGCCTAAGAGGAATTCTTGAAAGCACAATGATTGAAGTAATGTATGAAATTCCCTCAAGGGATGATATTAAAAAGTGCCTTATTACTAAAGATACAATTACAAACAAGAGTGAGCCGAAATTAGTATTAACAAAGAAGCTTGTTTCTGATAAGAAGGAGAATGCTTCATAAACTGCCTGCCTTAGCAGGCAGTTT
>CAZAYQ010000096.1:0-6374 GCA_964489345.1 uncultured Clostridia bacterium
CCCAATTTTTTTGACCGATAGGGAGAAAGAAATTGCAGGTAATTCAAACGCAACGAGTTCCTAATTTATGCGACGTAAGGAGCAAATAAACTTGTGAACGAGCCTGCGAGTTTTGTAAAAAAAAGACAGGAGAATAGAAATGAAGAAATTATTATCAATTATCGCAATTATGTTAATGCTATTTGCATTGGCAGGATGCGGGGCAGACGCAAAAATAAATGAAACTGAAGGTACTTCTGAGGATCAGTCGGTAGAAACAAAAAACAGTGAAAAGGTAAAAATAGGCATAATTCAGCCTGTGGAGCACCCATCTTTAAACCAAATAAGAGAATATATAATAATCGGTCTTGAAGAGCAGGGGCTTAAAGACAAGGTTGAAATAATCTACAAGGATGCACAGGGAGATCCTTCCAACATTAACACAATAGTTTCGCAATTTGTTGGAGACGGGATGGATGTAATTGTTCCTATAGGAACCGGTGCTTCCCAAAGTGCTGCAGCAGCAACAAAGGAAATCCCCGTAATATTTGCAGCAGTCAGCTATCCTTTAGATGCAGGTTTGGTAAAGGATGTAAACAAGCCTGAGGTAAATGTGACCGGAGTGTCGGATGCAATAGATGTAGAGTTGATTTTTAATTTGGCCTTTGAATTAACGCCTGGCATAGAAACATTCGGCTTTATTTATAACACAGGAGAGCCGAATTCAGCATCTGCAATCAGTAAGGCTAAGGAATACTGCGATGCCAATAAAATTAAATATATTGAGGCAACTATAACAAATTCAAGTGAATTACTGCAGGCATCGCAGTCATTGCTGGAAAAAGCTGATGCAATCTTTACCCCCACAGACAATACTGTAGCTTCTGCAATGCCGGTACTCTCGGCTGAAGCCCATAAGGCAGGAATACCGGTTTATACGGGAGCAGATTCATTGGTAATAGACGGGGGATTTGCAACGGTGGGGATTGACTATACAATTCTTGGCAGACAGGTTGCAGAAATGGTTAAAAAGGTTATCGATGGAATGGAAATTTCAAATATACCGGTTGAAACATTAGCAGAATATGCAACAATAGTTAATTTAACAACAGCAGAAAAAATTGGCCTTAAATTGTCAGAAAAACAATTGGAAGAATTTCAAATTGTAGAGTAATCATTATAATCATAAGTATGGGGACAGACCTTTAAAGCATTGCAAGTTTTTGGTGCAAAGAAATCGTCCCGTGAAAGAAGGAGGGGAAAATGAGTTTTACAGCATTTATAGGAGCAATAGAGTTGGGGCTGGTATATTCACTTCTAGCATTTGGAACCTTTATATCTTTCAGGATATTAAATGTTGCAGATTTGACGGTAGACGGAAGCTTTGTGCTTGGAGCAGCTGCATCTGCCATGCTTACTTTTAACGGAATGCCTTTTGCAGGAATTTTAGCTGCAATGATAACGGGAGCCATAGCCGGTATTATAACAGCATTACTGCAAACCAAGATGGGAATACAGCCTATATTGGCGGGAATTTTGACAATGACGGGACTTTATTCCATAAACCTTATGGTAATGGGGGGCAGGGCCAATATCCCCCTGTTAAACAAAGCAAACATTTTTACCTATGCTGAAAATTTTGGAGGAAGGGCATATAAAATAATTGTTCTTGCAGCAGTTATAGGGGCAGTATTTATAATGCTTAACTGGTTTTTCAGAACACTTTTAGGCCTTTCCATAAGGGCGGCCGGTGACAATGAAGATATGTGCAGGGCTTCCTCCATAAATACTGATGCTGTTAAAATGGTAGCATTTGCACTATCTAATTCAATAGTTGCCTTGTCTGGGGCTTTGCTGGCACAAATGCAGCAGTCTGCAGATGTGAATATGGGGTCAGGAATGGTTGTGATAAGCTTTGCATCTTTAATTATCGGAAGTGTAATTATTAAAAACAAAAATATCACCAGGGGCTTATTGTCGGTTATTATGGGTTCCATTATTTACAGATTAATAATTGCCTTAATTTTGACTACAAATTTTCCGCCTTCATATTTAAAGCTAATTTCTGCTCTAGTAGTGATAACAGCTCTTTCTGTGCCAAATCTAAAGAAGACCATGGAAATCAGCAGGATGGGAAGGGGGAGAAAAGGTGCTTATAATCAAGTCGATTAATAAGATCTTTAATAAAAACAGCCTGGATGAACAAAAAGCATTGGATAATATAAATTTTCATGTTGGAGAAGGGGAATTTGTAACAATAATAGGGGGAAACGGAGCAGGCAAGTCCACCTTGTTCAACGCCATATCCGGGTCCATGCTTTGTGATTCCGGTCAAATAATATTGGACAAGAATGATATCACTTATCTGCCGGAATACAAAAGAGCATCCTTTATAGGGCGGATTTTTCAGGATCCAATGAGGGGAACAGCTCCAAATATGACTTTGGGAGAAAACCTGATAGTTGCATATATGCGAAGCACTAATCGAAATATATTGAGTGTACCGTCAAAAAAAGAAAAAAACTATATAAAAGACCATCTTTCATATTTAAAACTTGGACTGGAAAACAGGATGAATACTAAAATATGCCTCCTGTCAGGAGGTCAGAGGCAGGCTGCCACACTGGTGATGGCAACCTTGATCAAGCCAAGACTATTATTGCTGGATGAACATACAGCTGCCTTAGACCCTGCCAGCGCCAAAACAGTTACTGAACTGACAAAGAAAATAGTTTCTGAAAATAATATAACTACTTTGATGATTACCCATAACATAAGCTCTGCTCTGGATTTGGGAACACGGACAATCATGATGGATTCAGGAAGCATAGTAATGGATTTAAAGGGCGAGGAAAGAAAAAAAGCAACTGTCCAATCGCTGCTTCTAAAATTTAGTTAATGCTTTATTGAAATAACACCTTCACGGAATTCAAGGACAAGTGTGAAAGGTTCTCATCACAAATTTATTTCCATCAGGTATGATGCCAGGGCAGTTGCTCCCTTGTAATGGAAGTTTGCTTCGGTCAGCAGATTATCCAGCTGGCCGAAATGAGGAAGGTGGGTAAGTATAAGCTTCTTTACATTTGCCTTTTCTGCAAGGAGTCCTGCCTGGGAGCTGTTAAGATGGCCTGCCTTTGTACCGTCCATATCAGCATAGAAGCTGCATTCGCATATCAATAGATCAGAGCCTGTAAAAAACTCTGCCAGCCCTTCGAAATATGAAGTGTCTGAAGTAAATGAAAATACTTTATCCTGGCATTTTATCCTTACACTGTATGCTTCTACAGGATGAATATTTTTAATAAAGCTTATTTCAAAGGGTCCCAAGCTTAAGCAGCTGTCTTCATCAAAGCTTACTCCATAGGTGTATTCCTCCCATTTAAGAAGCTTGAAAAATTCTCCCTCAGGTGCATAAATAGGGAGAGGCTTTTTGACTTCTTTAAGCTGTGTCTTGATTTGTACTGCATACTGCAAGGGACCTATGTCACAGCAGTGGTCATAATGATAATGGGTTATCAATACAGCATCAAGGTCCTTTATATCCGTTTTTTCCTGGAGAGAGCTTACAACTCCGCTGCCGCATTCCAGAAGAAGCTTATAATCATCATGCTCTATTAAATATCCCGATGTTGCTTCCTTTACCCTTGGGAACCCTCCCCAATGACCGACTATAGTCACTTTCATTATAATTCTCCTTCAATGTATGTTGAATTATATAATCCTGCATAGATGCCGTTTTTATCCAATAACTCCCGGTGCCTTCCCCTTTCTTGAATGCCCTTGTCCGTTAATATGATTATTTCATCGGCATTTTTTATTGTAGATAATCTGTGAGCTACAACTACTGTGGTTCTGCCCTGCGACAATTTATCCAAAGCTTTTTGTATCAGGAGTTCTGTTGCATTATCAAGGGCAGAGGTTGCTTCATCCAAAACCAGAATAGGCGGGTTTTTAAGGAATACCCTGGCTATCGAAATTCTTTGTTTTTGTCCACCGGATAATTTTACTCCCCTTTCCCCTACATAAGTGTCATAGCCTTCAGGCAGGGACATAATAAAATCATGAATGTTGGCATTTTTGGCAGCTTCATATACTTCTTCCCTTGATGCATCGTATTTACCATATTGGATGTTTTCAAGAATAGTTCCTGTAAAGAGGAATACATCCTGCTGAACAATTCCAATGTTTTTCCTCAAGGACCTGCGGGTAAACTTTCTGATATCGATGTTGTCAATGGAAATGCTGCCTTCTTCTATTTCGTAAAAACGGGGTATTAAATGACAAAGAGTTGTTTTGCCGCCTCCCGAGGGGCCTACAAAGGCAACAGTCTTGCCTGCTTCTATATCAAATGTTATATCCTTCAATACTTCCTTATTATCATCATAAGCAAAGGTTACATAATTGAAACTTATGTCACCCTTTACATTATAAATATCCTTTGCACCGGTGTCGTCTTTTTCTATTTCCTTATCCATAATTTCAGTAAATCTCCTGAATCCTGATTTTCCTGATTGATACTGTTCAACAAAGTTGACCAGTTTTCTTATGGGGTTTAAAAAGTTTCCTGTATACAATAAAAACGCCGCAAAATCTCCAAAGTTAATGCTGCCCTTGAAAAAGAATATTGCCCCTGCGCTCAGGACCACAATATTTAAAATGTCCATTATAAAGGATGAGCCTACATGAAATTCTGCCATTACTTTATAGGCTTCTCTTCTCGCTTCCTGAAACCTGCTGTTATTTTTATTGAATTTATTAATTTCATTTTCTTTGTTGCTGAATGCTTTGGACACTCTGATACCCGATATGCTGTTTTCAATAGTTGCATTGACTTCACCTATTGTAACCCTTGTTTCTAAAAATGCATCTTCCATCTTAATTCTAAGCTTCATTGCAACAAGCAGCAAAAGAGGAATTATCGAAAATACAATCAAAGAAAGGGGCAGGCTTATTGTACTCAGCATTATAAAGGATCCCACAAGCATTACCAAAGATATGAATAAATCTTCCGGACCATGATGAGCAAGCTCCGAAATATCCATTAAATCATTTATTATGCGGGAAGACAGGCTTCCCGTTTTGTTTTCGTCAAAAAATACAAAGGGCAGGTCTTGAAGGTGCTCAAATATATCTTTCCTCATATTAGACTGCATTTTCACACCCATAATATGTCCGTAATATGTAATATAATAATTAAGCCCTAATTTAAGAACATATATTAGTCCTAAAACAATAAGCCACGTAACCATAAGCTGAAACTGCTGGTTGGGTACATATACATTAATTATGTTTCTTGTTATCATGGGGTAGAACAAATCGCATATAGCCACTGCAAATGCACAAATCATGTCAGTTATAAATATTTTTTTTACCGGCTTGTAATAAGCTATAAATCTTTTAAGCATTTTTTACTCCTGTCGTGTTTTTAATTTTTGATATATAAATGCTGTTGCTGCAAATAAAACAAGGGACCCTAAATCCAAAAATAAGAAAAATATGAATCTTAATCGTTTAAAATAGCTGAAAAGAGCAAGTATACACAAAATAATTATCATTGATATTTTTGCATTTTTATGGGGAATGAATTTAAAAATACTTGTGAATACTTTATCCGCACTGTGTCTATGCAGCATTATTCCCAAGATGGCTGCAGCTGCGGAATATCCCGGGCTTCTTGTCATAAGCTGGCAGCCCTGTGAAAATACAAATATTCCTATCAACAATATGAAGTGGTGAAAAAATCTGTGCTCCCGCATTTGTTTTCGCTGTTGTTGACGAATTTCATACATAATATCACCTCGATTTCCCTTAATATAATATCATTATTTGCAGATATTTACAACGGGGATTTTTGGGGGCATTCCTCCTGCTGACAGAAACTCCAAATTGGGGACATTCCTTGTACCCGCAAAGGCTTTCCCCAAATATGAAGCTGTGTCCCCATGGTAATGTCCCAAATTCTATTGACTTTTCACCGGGAATATGTTAAACCTTAAAAGGAAGACAAACCTATAATAATATGTTTTTTGGGATTTATTACAGATACGGAAGATTTGATTATAAAGATTATAAAACGGTTATATTATTATTGGTTTTCAGTAAAAGATATTCTAAGGAAATTTTATTAACTGAAAGGAAAAAAAATGAAAAAGACAAAGAAGATTTTTGCTGTGCTTATAATTGTACTTCTTATTGCATCATGCACAGCCCAAGAAAACACACCTAAAGCAGATGTCAAGACTAATCTGACAATGGGATACACTACAGAGCCCGAAGGCCTTGATCCTCACAGAACTGCTGCAGCTTCCACATTTACTGTAACTAACAATATTTATGACACTTTGGTGGGCGTAACGCCGGAGTGGACAACTGAGCCCAGACTTGCAAAGTCATGG
>CAZAYQ010000097.1:0-6313 GCA_964489345.1 uncultured Clostridia bacterium
AAGCAGGTTTCAATTTTTATTTTCCCCCCAAAACTTATACATCAAGCTTTCCCTTATGAGAATTTTGGAGATACCATGAAGTTCTTGAATAAAAGTCCGCCGTAATCTATTTTCGCACCCTTAAGTTCAAACGCGCTGTCTCCTGAAACTATTATATCAAACCCGTCAACTTTATACAATTTATCATTTTCTGATTGTTTCACCGAAACAATTTTATACTTGAAGCCTGCTCATCCTACCGGGTAGCGCATTAGCATAATGGGCATATTTTTTTCCTTCATCAAGTTAAGTTTCTCTTTTGCCCTGTCTGTTATTTCAATTTTCATAAATCCTCCTATCTCTTGAATAAATGGGGATTATGTCAAAAATCTGTTAACTTATATCCCTTCTTTTACATAATTTTATGTAAAAAAGAAATATAATCAGTGATTTAGTCACTTAGAAGAATACTTCTTATTTCTTCTTTATTATTTGCTTTATTATCCACAATTAATCTGTCAACAAGATCAAGGGGCCTGTTTTTTAAAATATAAATAAGGTGAGACAAATTAACAGCTTCCTCATCATCGTGAGTTATAAATATTACAGTTCTTTGGCTTGAATTCCACATTTTCTTAAATAAAGAGACCATTTCATTTTTTAATTTAAAATCAAATCCTTTAAATGGCTCATCCATAATAAGTATGTCAGAAGGATATGCAAAAGCTCTTGCCAAAGATACTCTTTGAGCCATGCCGCCGCTCAATGCATCAATTTTGTAATTTTTATACTGGCTCAATTCAACCATTTTAAGATAAGAGTTAATAATGTCTGCCCTTTCCTCAGGTTCATATATATCCTTAAGCACAAAATCAATATTCTCATACACACTGTACCATTTAAGAAGCCTTGGCTCTTGAAAAACATAAGAAAACAATGAGTTATCAATTCCCTCTAAAAAACCGTCATCTACAGGAACAATTCCTGCAACAATATTTGCAATAGTAGTTTTACCCACTCCTGAAGGACCGAATAAGCATGTTATTTTATTTTTTTCGAAAGTGATGTTAAAGTTCTTCAACACTGTGAGATCATCAAATCGTTTTGAAATATTAACTAACCTTATCATATTTATCTCCAACTTTGAAAAAATATTTAAGCATTTTTTCAAATAAAAAACTTAAAGAAATAATAATAATTGTCCAGGCAAATAAGTCGGGGATTTCAAGATATACCTTTGAATCATATAAAAATCTTCCGATAGAATATTTAGGAAGGCTTAATACTTCAGCAGCAGAAGTAACTTTCCAGCCTATTCCCAAAGCTGAAATCATCCCTGCTTTAATGTAGGGAAGTGAAGAATAAAAATATACAGACTTTATAATTCTTATTTTTTTTATTTTATAAACTTCACACATCTGAAGAAGTTTAATATCAGTTGAATGAATTCCTGAAACCGTATTAGTCCAAATTATAGGAAAGCACATTAAAAATGCAACAAAAATCGGCACATTGCTATCACGAAACCACATTATTGCAATAATTATTATACTCATAACAGGAATTGTTCTAATAATCACTATTAATGGATAAAGCAAATCGTAAGCAAACTTATGAATACCGCAAATCATTCCTAAAAATATTCCAAATGCGCAGGATAAAAAAAATCCCGCCAATGTTCTGTAGCTGCTGTAAAAAATAGTAATGTATGTATCTTTATTGCTTAATAAATTTAACAGGGAAGAAAATGCAGCATGAGGAGAAGGGAGATAAATCTCCTGAGCAATTATCAGCGACAGTATCTCCCAAGCAAGTATCCAAAAAAGTATAATCAATAATTTGTTTTTATTCTGCGAAATAGAATTCATCATCCGGCATGCTTCCTCCAACTGAAGCAGGGTTTGAGTCAAATAATATTTGGTAAAAATCATTCAAGCCCTCTTTTGCATCCATTGCCTTTTTAAAAGTTATACCGCAGTAAGGCAGGGCTTTTTCAACCAAGGCGGCATCAGGCATAATTTCATGCTTGGCAACTAATGCAGAAGCATCTTTTTGATTTTCCAGAACCCAGTTAACTGAGTTTTCATATTCTGCTAAAAATTCACTTACAAAGTCCGGGTTGTTTTTAGCAAACTCTTTGTTTATTACAATACATCCTGTATACAATTCACTTTTTCCGTCTGCTGCATCATTCCATGCTTCATTTAAGTCGATAAGTATATTAACATTAGGATTTTTCATGGTGGTTTGAGTTACAAAGGGCTGGGGCAAAAGAGCAACCTCAGAATCCTCTGCTATAACAGACTGGGCAAGACTTGCATGGTCAAGCATATAGTTAAGCTCGGTTTTGCCTTCAAGATTAGCTTGCTTTAAAATATAATTCATGGCAAAATCAGGAGTTGAACCCTTTGCGCTCATACCAAGGATTTTACCTTCCAATTGGGGGATAGAGTTTATATCCTCTACTCCGACTATAAATAAGTTTCCGATTGTATTTACCGCTGCCAACTGAACCTTGCCCTGTGTTTTATTATATAGGACAGAGGCTAAATTTATAGGGACAGATGATATTTGTATATCGCCGCTTATAATTTTTCCTGTCAATGAATCAGGTGCTGCCTCCTGAATATATTCCACATTGTATTTATCGCTTTGCAGTGCCTTCTCATCAATCATTTTAATCATTCCTATGGATGTTGGTCCTTTAAGTCCTGCAATTGTAACATTTACAGGTTCAACAGCTTCCGGCTCTTCAGCCGGGGGTCCTTCTTCGACCGTCTCATCAGGGACAGGTGTCTTTGCAGGTTCATTGCTGCAGCCTGATAGCAACAATCCAAATACTAAAACAATTACCAATAAAAAACTGATTTTTTTCATAATGCCTCCTAATTTTTTTTGGACAAAGCGCTTTTTACGCTGAGTCCTTTGATTTTGCCTAACTTTCCGCTAAGAGCACCGATATCATCATTAGTGCCGTCAACAATGAGAGAGATAACATTGAGGCCTCTCTCCCTGTAGGGTATACCCATTCTTCCGATAATAATATGGGAATACTCATGCAGAATATTGTTCACTTGGACTGCTTGTGATACATCTTCAATTACTATTCCTACAACTCCGATTCTTTTATCCATACACACCTCAATAAAAAAATTCCTTGCACCACAAGGAATAATACTCTCTATATTATAGATTCCTTGCTCTCAGAAGCTCCTTAAGCTTAGATACGTTATTAATTTAACATATATTTTTAATTATTTCAATACTGAAATTATTAAGATTATTTAATTAATTTATCGCTTAATTCCTCCCTTGATAATCCGAAATACTGAGCAAAGCTTGACAAATAAAAATCAGAAGGTATTTCATCCCCCATTTCATACAGCTTTATTCTTTCCTTGGGTACATTTAATGCCACACTAAGTTCCTGCTTTGTCAAATTATTTTCTTTTCTTATTTGTCTTAATCTTTCTCCTATCATATCCCACCCCTATAATTTAAGCTTAACTTAATTATAGCATATACTTTTAAAAGGTAAAGTTAATTTATCTTTGGGATTGGAATAAATAGCATGCCTCCATAAGTGATATAAGTGAATATCTCGTTGTTTTTTGTATATCCTAATCATATATAATTTTAAATAATAAAAAAGGAGAAAATATGAAAAAAAGCATTTTAAAAATAATAGTATGTATTATATTGACTATGGGTTTTGTTGGGTGTAAACCTGCAGAACAACCCGATATAACACCGGACCCCGGGACCCCCGGCAAGGAAATAGAATTAACGACTGAAATAGTTGTTGTGGGAGCAGGAGGAACAGGCTTAACTGCCGCTGCTTCAGCTTATGAAAATGGAGCAGATGTAATAGTTTTGGAAAAGCTTGCATTAATAGGGGGTTCTACCGCTTTATCAGGCGGCAGCATTTCAGCCACAGATACTAAGTTCCAGCGTGAAGCAGGCATAACTGATACAAAGGAGTCATGGATGGAGCTTTGGAAAGAGCGTTCAGCTATAGGAGCTGACAGCATTTATCCCGACTATGATGCTGTGGACAGATTTATGGACGAAGCCGTAATAACTACGGAATGGCTTGCTGATTATATTGGTCATAAATATGAAGGTATAGGAGGTTACGGAGTTGACCCTGCAGAAAGACTTCACAGCCCTGCAGAGGTTGACGGCAGGAGAGGGGGGGCAGCATTAATTCGAAACATAGAAAACTTTACAAGGAAAAATAATATTGAGATAATGACTGAAACAAGAGCTACAGAATTGATTACAAATGATAAGGGGGATGTAGTGGGTGTTGTGGCTGAAGGCAGGGACGGCAAGGTCACTATTAATGCACAGAAGGTAATTTTAGCGGCAGGAGGTTTTGCTAAAAGTGAAGAGCTTTTGGAAAGGTTTGTTCCTGAGTATGCAGGCTCAGCAGAACTAAGTGCTGCTTCTGCAGGAACTACGGGGGATGGTATATTGATGGCAGAAATGGTTGGAGCCGCTTTGTATGAGGACCCATGGGTTATAGGACTATCCTTTGGTTCTAAGGTAGCCGGAACAGGCGGATTAGCATGGGATTGGACAAAAGTTTATGTTAATGAAATGGGTGAGCGTTTTGTTAACGAAGAATCACATTATGCTGTAATCACGAATGTTGTTGCAGAGCAGGCAGCACCATGGCTTATTTTAGATTCAAATGATGCAAATATACAGACTATAGAATCATTGGAAAAGGCCTTGGGTTCAGGGGAAGTTATTAAGGGAGAAAGCTATGAAGAATTAGGTATAGCAATGGGGGTTCCGGGAGAAACACTTGCACAAACAATGGAAAAGTATAATAAAGGGGCAGAATCAGGCATCGATGCATTAGG
Source organism: uncultured Clostridia bacterium (assembly GCA_964489345.1). GTDB lineage: Bacteria > Bacillota > Clostridia > Tissierellales > Sedimentibacteraceae > Sedimentibacter. The sequence continues at coordinate 4,851 of CAZAYQ010000097.1, forward strand.
CAAGGGCAGTGATTTTTTGGTAGCCATGGAAACCCCTCCATACTATGCAATGAAGATTTATCCCGTAACAATGGGAACCTTCGGTGGAGTAAAAACAAATGAAAACTTTCAAGTTTTGCGGGAAGACGGAAGCGTAATAAATAACCTGTATGCCGGAGGAGAATGTGCAAACAAAATACTTTACAATCAAGTATATATGACAGGAAGCGCAGTTCAATTTGCGGCTACAAGCGGACGTATATCAGGAGCTCATGCAGCACGAAGTTTAAAATAAGTTGCTTTAATTCCATGAAAGCAATGAGATGCAAATCAGCTCATTGCTTTTTGCATCTTATCATATATTACGGCAGCTTGCCATTCCGGACAGGGCAACACAGGATACAGCGAACCAGGCTATAAGATAAAAAATAATATACAACTTCTCCTAAAAATGGTACAATAATAAAAAAACGAGGTGTTTTATGATTTCTACAAGGTTGTTTCAGGGAAAGGATAGCCTAAGCGATGTTATGGGTGTCAGGAAGGAAGTATTTGCTGATACAGACATACTTACGGACTTTTATGATGATTTTGCTTTTAATGCTGTTTTATATGAAGATGATGAGCCGGCAGGGACTGCAAGACTTCTATTTAAAGAAGGCAGATACTTTATTGACAAGCTGTGCCTTAAAGAACAATTCAAAGGTTTAAATTATGAAGACTTGCTTGTAAGGCTGCTTGTAAGAAAGGCAGTTACAATGGGTGCCGAAAAAACATACGTGGAGGCAGATGAAAGTCTGGAAAAAATATTGGAAAACATAGGATTCATCAAGGTATCAAAGGATGAAAGACTTATGGTTAAGGAAGGAGATGTGGGCGGTTGCTGCACTCCCAGTTCAGAAAAATAAAAAAATATAGACAAAGGCAGAGGCTTGTTATATAATACCATAGGGGACACAGGCAAAGAATGTCCCTGACGAGACTCATTGGTCAAGTGGTCAAGACGCCACCCTCTCACGGTGGAATCAGGGGTTCGACTCCCCTATGGGTTATATTTGAAGGGGGACATACCTTCTCTTAAGGGACAGCTTTTGAGAGTAGAAGGAATGTCCCCTTTAAACAATGGAGGATGAGAATGGATTATAAAAAACTGGCAGAATTATTATATCCAAATATAAGAAGGACAATTGAATATTATGAAAATGAGGCATATCCAAAGCGCAAACTGCCTGAAGGTGCTAAAGTAACGAGACTGGCACCCAGCCCAACAGGCTTTATTCATTTGGGCAATCTTTACGGGGCCTTTGTTGATGAACGTTTAGCCCGTCAAAGCAGCGGCGTTTTTCTGCTTAGAATCGAAGATACCGACGAGAAACGAAAGGTTGAGGGCTCGGTTGAAATAATAATTTCATCCCTTGAATACTTCGGCTTAAAATTTGACGAGGGTGCCGGAATTGAGGGGGAAAAAGGAGATTACGGACCCT
>CAZAYQ010000098.1:0-6313 GCA_964489345.1 uncultured Clostridia bacterium
ATGACAGGAATACCTGTAAGCACTACCCATACAAAGACTACAGCAATTATGGGTGTAGGAGCAGCAAAAAGATTATCTTCTGTAAACTGGACAATAGTGAAAGAAATGGTTATGACATGGATTTTAACTTTTCCCGGATGCGGATTAATAGGATTTTTAATGGCAAAACTATTTATTAATATATTTTAACAGAGGTGAAATATGGCAAGGAAAAAGGATTTTGACTATTTTGACAGTTTTATAAAACTATCTGAATACAGCTATAATGCTGCTAAACTATTAGATGAAACATTGCGGAATTTTAATAAGGAAACATTGCAAAAAAACATGGTAACAATGCATGATATAGAACATACAGCTGACCTGGAGGGTCATGCAATAACAAAAAAGCTCGCAAGGGAATTCATTACGCCTATTGAGCGGGAAGATATTCTGCTTTTGATTCATAAAATTGATGACATTACAGACTGCATCGAAGATGTGCTTCTTCATATGTATATGTACAATGTCAGGGTTATCAAGGAAGATGCATTAAAGTTTTCCAAATTAATTTTGGATTCTTGTGAAGAATTAATAGGTGCATTTAAAGAATTTAAAAGTTATAAAAAGTCGAAGGAAATCCATAATATCATTATTAAAGTAAATAAATTAGAAGAAGAAGGGGATAATCTTTATACTGAAATTGTGAGAAAGTTACATCTCTCGTCAGATTTGGATGCCATAGAAATCGTAACCTGGACCATAGCCTACAATCGCTTTGAAAAATGCAGCGATGCTTGTGAAGAGGCCGTTAATGTTATTGAAAGTGTTATTATGAAAAACATGTAATTGAAGATTGTGAAAAAATTCTCCATATTTGCTAAAAATGTATTGCAATGTTGCTGAAGGATTGTTAAAATATATCAATAGGAGGCACATATGGATAAACATGATAAGATTTCGCCGGCAGTAATAAGAAGGTTACCTAAATACTACAGGTACTTGGGAGAATTAAACAAAGTGGGAGTTAATAAAACTTCCTCAAGAGAATTAAGTGAAATGACAGGATTCTCAGCTTCGCAAATAAGACAGGATTTAAATAACTTTGGCGGGTTTGGACAGCAGGGATTTGGTTATGATGTTGGAAATTTGCGCAATGAAATCGGTAAGATTTTAGGTTTAGACAAAAAGTATAAAATTATTATCGTTGGTGCAGGAAACATAGGCCAGGCAATTGCAAATTATACAGGCTTTTATGAAGCTGATTATGAAGTGGTTGCCCTGTTCGACAAAAATCCAAAACTAATAGGATTATCCATCAGAAATGCATTGATTATGGATTCTGACGATATAGAAGAATTCCTTGAAAAAGAAAATATAGACATTGCAGTAATCTGTACCCCCAAGAGTGTAAGCCAGCAGGTTGCAGAGCAATTAGTACGCTGCGGCATAAGGGCAATTTGGAACTTCGCTCCAAAGGATTTAAAAATGCCTGAAGAGGTATACGTGGAAAATGTTCATTTAAATGAAAGTTTATTCTCTCTAACATATTATTACAACAGGATGAAAAAAGAAAGCTAATAGTTACACTAAAAACAGAAGCTGAAGGGCTTTTGTTTTTATATTTAATCCTTGAAATTATGCCGGCAGAGTGGTAGAATAGGTTGTCAGGCAATATTGTTATTAAATTAGCAATATTTAAGATAAAATCTAACAAACTAATATTTTGGAGGTATAGTAATGGCAAAAGAGAATTTAAATCCATTGGAAAACTCTCAAATGCAAGTAAAAACTGCTTGTGACGCTTTAGGATTAGACCCGGCTGTATATGAAATTTTAAAGGAACCGCAAAGAGTTATTGAAGTTAATATCCCTGTCAGAATGGATGATGGAAGCATGAAGTCATTCAAAGGATTCAGAGCAATGCACAATGATGCGGTCGGCCCTACAAAAGGAGGAGTTAGATACCATCCGGGTGTAACATTGGAAGAGGTTAAAGCTCTTTCTATCTGGATGACATTTAAAGGCGGAGTTATGGGACTTCCATATGGAGGCGGAAAAGGCGGGGTTATATGTGATCCATTGACATTATCTCAAGGAGAAATAGAAAGAATATCAAGAGGTTATATTCAAAGGTTATATAAGTATATAGGGGAAAAAGAAGATATACCTGCACCTGATGCAGGGACCAACGGGCAGATTATGGCTTGGATGGTTGATGAATACAACAAATTAACCGGAACATCAGCATTAGGGGTAATAACCGGAAAACCCGTTGCATGGGGCGGCTCGGAAGGAAGAAATGAAGCAACAGGTTTTGGTGTTTCTGTAGTCACAAGAGAAGCAGCTAAAAAATTCGGAATTGATATTAAAAAATCAAAAGTTGCTATCCAGGGATTTGGAAATGTTGGTCGTTTCACAGTTAAAAATGTTCAAAGACAAGGAGCCACAATAGTAGCTGTCGGAGAATGGGCACCAAAAGTTGGTACATATGCATTATATAACGAAAACGGCCTGGACTTTAATGATATGCTGGCTTATTTTAACGAACACAGAAATTTAGTTGATTATCCGAAGGCAAAAATGATCAGCCTTGATGAATTCTGGGAATTGGATGTTGATATATTAATTCCTGCTGCTTTAGAAAATGCTATCACAAAAGAAGTAGCAGAAAAAATAAAAGCTAAATTAATATGCGAAGCGGCTAACGGGCCTACGACTTCGGAAGCCGACCAAGTACTCAACAAAAGAGGAATACCGGTTACTCCCGACATATTGACCAATGCCGGCGGAGTAGTGGTTTCATACTTTGAATGGGTGCAAAACCTGCAAGGATACTATTGGGAAGAAAAGGAAGTAGAAGATAAACAAGAAGTTAAAATGGTTAAAGCATTTAATGATGTATGGGATCTTCATGAACAGCAAAAATGCACAATCAGAGAGGCAGCTTACATGATTTCAGTTAAGAAGGTAGCTGAAGCAATGAAAATAAGAGGCTGGTATTAAAAAAGGTGTGTAAAACGAAAAAACAAAGGCAAGGTTAAGAACCTTGCTTTTATTATTTAAAGAGCTTTATTTTTCCTTGATCATTTAAATACTTGATTGTTATGGCTACCACAGGACCCATTAAGAGGCCTGCAACTGAAAACAGCCTTAAACCTGCATACATGGCCGTGATTGTTATTATCGGATGCAGACCTATCTGTTTGCCTACAATTCTCGGCTCAATAATATTTCTTACTACAACAACTACAAAGTACAGTATGATCAATCCAACTCCAAGAAAATGGTTCTGTAATGCCAATTCAACAATCGCCCAGGGGATAACTATTCCGCCGGTTCCTATTACGGGGAGAATGTCAAGCACTGCTATAATTGCAGCAATAGGCAGGGCATACTTGACCCTCAGGATTGACAAGCCTGTCAATAATTCAAGAAAGGTAATCATCATGATTATTATGTATGATTTTATCATTTTCCACAAGGTACCTGTAACAAACTTTCGTGCTTCTTCAAAAGTTTCACTAAACCTATCCGGCAGCTGTCTCCTGAAAAAGGCTGTTATATTATCGTATTCCAAGCTTATAAATACTGAAAGAACAATTGTAAATATTACAGCTATTAAATAAAGGGGGAAATTAGATATTAATCTTGTTGCAAACTGGACAAAGGATATAGAAAGATTTTTTATAAAATCTGCAATATAATTGATACCATTTGTAATTATTTGTGAAATGGTACTTGCCATATCCGGTGAAACCGTTTGAGTATTTGTAACAACCCAATCATTAAATTCGAGAAGCAGGGGCTCAAGCCTGTTGAAATACAATCTTGGCATTATATAAACAAGATCTGTAATTTGGGTGATTAAAAAGGATATGAGAAACCATATTATTATGGCCATAATAACGTAAAACATTGCAATTACAAATAAGGCAACGCCCTTGCCCGTGCTTTTTACAAACTTGTTGACAAATCTTGTGACAGGTCTAAGCAGCAAGGCTATTAAAAACCCTATTATAAAGGGCATAACCCAGTGAATCATATAAACAAAGATAAAATATAATACAGCATATACCGTAACAATAAAAGCAACATCTAATATGAACTTTTTCTTATCGAATTCAGTTAACAACAAAGACCTCCATAGGGGTGTCTTTCTATAAAGCGCATCCCCTTTTCTTATTTTAGATTATAATGGTATTATTTATTATTTGCAATAGAATAAAAAAATATTACATTAAATTACATTCTTTGGAGAAAAGCAACATTTCATTGCACATTTCATTCTTTTCAAACCTTGCAAGGTGAAAAGGAAACTGCAAAATAACAATGCAATGAAAAAAACAAACACAGTGACATGGTTTATTTTAAAATATTTTTTTGTTGAAATTGAAACAACTTATATTAAAAATTAATAATCATGCCGCAATTGGCATAATAATTGCTTTAATATGTATAAGCTATAATTTTTTTCTGGAAAGGTGAGTGAGTTTATGGATAAACCAATAGTATACGACCTTCATGTATTAAGGGAATTTTGTATAGATATGTTCATAAAAGCAGGTGTTGACCAAAAAGAAGCTGAAATAATCAGCGATACTTTAATGTTTGCTGAACTTAGAAATGTACAATCCCACGGCATTGTGAGACTTCCTGCCTACATAGAGCGTATGGAAAGCGGCGTAGTTAATCAAAATGCTGATATGAAGTTTATTAACAATAATGCAGCAGCTGTATCGGTTTTAGATGCAGATAACGGTATGGGTCAAGTGGCAGGATATAAGGCAATGAAAGAAGCAATGGAAATGGCACGGCTTTACGGAATAGGAATGGTGGCTGTAAAAAATTCCAATCACTTTGGTGTGGCTTCTTATTATTCAATGTTGGCCCTCAAAGAAGATATGATTGGACTTGTTATGACAAATGCTTCACCGGCTATTGCCCCTTTTGGGACCAAGACGCCCTTTTTGGGGACTAATCCGCTGACTGTGGCTGTTCCTGCCAAGAATGGCAGACCAATAGTATTGGATATGTCCATGTCTACGGTTGCAAGGGGCAAAATAAGGATGTCTGCTTTGCAGAATAAAGAAATCCCCTTAGATTGGGGTTTGGATGCTGACGGAGCTCCTACGTCAGATCCCGAAGAAGCATTAAAGGGCAGCTTAGTTCCCATAGGCGGGGTAAAAGGCTCGGGTTTGTCCCTGGTGGTTGATCTTATGACAGGAATCCTAACAGGTACATCAATGACCGGAGAGGTTAAAAACATTACAGATATGTCAGGGCCTTCCAAAACAAGCCATGTATTTATTGCAATAAATATAGGCAGCTTCATTGATGCTGAAACTTATAAGAACAATGTTGATTTAGTTATAAACAGTATAAAAGCACTGCCTCCAAAGGGGGATAATCAGATATTCATGGCAGGTGAAATAGAGCAAAATCTGACTGATAAAAGAATTGAGGAAGGTATTCCTGTAGAGGTTGAAGTTATCGAAACATTAAATAGATTAGCAGACAAATACAAGGCATCAAAACTATGATTATGTTTTCTTCTATTATATATATTTATGATTGCTGTATGTAGAAGCTAAATTACTCAATCATTAGAATTGTAAAAATTTGCTTTTGATCTGCTAATTATAATTTAATAAAATATATAATAGTTAAATATTTTAAAGGAGTGATAACATGAAACAAACAAATGATGTATTCTTTCAAGTGGTCTTAGATCGCAGAAGTATAAGAAAGTACACAGATGAACAAGTATCAGAAGAAGATTTAAAAATGATACTGGAAAGTGCAAGGCAGGCTCCTTCAGGAGAAAATGCACAGCCATGGCGTTTTATAGTTGTTAAGGATCAGGCAAACAAGGACTTCCTATCAAAGGTTGGCAAAGGCGGAAGCGGAAGAAGATTTACAGGCGAGTTTCTAAGCAAACAGATGCAAAAAAGATTTGAAGGTCTGATGGATGAGGAAAAGAAAAAAGCGGCATATAAGAAGTTGACTTCCGGCAATGTATCAGCCTTTGTAAATGAAGCAAGCGTTGATATTTTAGTACTGGGCAAGAAGGATGTATGGGATGCACCTTTTGACACATCCGCAGCAATTGAAAATATGCTTTTAACGGTTACAAGTTTAGGATTGGGAGCATGCTGGCTTGTGGCTCCATGTATTGATATTAGGGATGAAATGAGAATGAAAAACCATTTTGAAATTCCGGATGAATATAAGCTGTATGCTATCATAGCAATAGGACATCCTGCAAAAATTGCTAATCCAAGACCGAGACTTCCAATTGATAAATTAGTCTATGATGAGAAATTCGGAGAAG
>CAZAYQ010000099.1:0-6175 GCA_964489345.1 uncultured Clostridia bacterium
TTTGGTGGGCGTAACGCCGGAGTGGACAACTGAGCCCAGACTTGCAAAGTCATGGTTTATTTCTGATGACGGGATGGAAATTACATTTACATTAAGGGATGATGTTTATTTTCATAATGGAAGGCAGATGACAGCCAAAGATGTTGAGTATTCCTTTAACAGACTTAAGGATGCTGAAAGTCCAAGGGCGAGGGATTATGAAAATATAACAGGAATTGAAGTTCTTGGAGACTATGAAATAAAGTTTACAACCGGGACACTGGATGTTGAACTTTTAATGAGCTTTGTTTATCCATGGGCGGCGGTTGTTCCTGAAGAAGAGGCTGCAAACTTAAAAACAAAGCCTGTGGGAACAGGAGCCTTTACATTGGAGGAATGGGTTCCCCAGCAGGGTTTGACCTTGGAAAGAAATAATAATTATTACGGGGGCGAAATAAAGCTGGAAACAGTTAAGATGGTTTTAATACCTGACGGCACAAGCATGATGGCGGGCTTCCAGGTTGGAGACCTTGATATTATTCCTCTTACAGGCGATCAGGTAACTATGGTGGAAGGAAATGAAAATTATAAAGTTCTTTCTGAACCTATGAATGCTGTCCAAATAATGTCTCTTAATACTAACAACGAATATCTTTCCAATGAAAAAGTAAGACAGGCAATGGCTATGGCTATTAATAAAGATGAGGTTATTGAGGCATCCATGTTTGGATACGGCGCTGAAATCGGATCACACCTGCCGCCTACATCACCTGATTATTATGACTGCAACAATATTATTGAATATAATCCTGTAAAAGCAAAAGACTTGTTAAAGGAAGCAGGATATGAAAACGGGTTTACAATTAACATGTCACTTCCCAAAAGCTATCAGCTCCACGTGGATGCAGGTCAGGTTATCGCAGACCAATTGGGGAAAATCGGCATAAATGTAAATGTTCAGCTTATTGAATGGGGCACATGGTTAAGCGATGTATACGGGGCAAAGAATTTTGACACCACTGTTGTAGGCCATACCGGGAGACTTGATTCATATGCATTTCTTTCCAGATATAAATCAGACAGCAATGATTATATAAGCTTGACAACCGGTGAAGTTGATCAACTTCTGGAAAATGCCCTTCATGAATTGAATGAAGATAAAAGAAAAGAAATTTATAAAGAGATTCAGATTATTTTAGCAAATAAGCTTCCTGCAATTTATCTGCAGACTCCACACACAATGCTGGCCCTGCAGAAAAATGTTGAAGGAATGAAGATATTCCCAATAGACTTTTATGATTTTAAGGAAGTATATTTTACTGAATAACAGATAATCTTCCTTAAGAGGTGCTGTATGTTAAGCTACTTTTTAGATAGACTCAAAAGTTCCATTCTTGTTTTGTTTGTAGTGTCGATTATTACATTTTTTGTATTGATGATAATACCGGGGAACCCGGCACAGCTGATATTGGGTACTGATGCTACTCCGGAAGCCATAGCAGATCTTCATGTCGCTATGGGCCTTGACAGACCCCTCTATCAACAATACTTAAGCTGGCTTTTGGATCTTTTTAAACTTGACATGGGCACATCCTATGTTTACGGCGAATCAGTAACTGTATTAATAACAAGAAGTATTCCCGTAACTTTTTCAATATCAATTTTTGCTATGACAATTGCAGTTTTTATCGCCTTTCTTTTTGGTATGATTTCTGCAATCAAAAAAAACTCTATAGTTGATTATTTTTCAAGAAGCATAATGCAGCTTGGAGCAGCCATCCCTTCTTTTTGGATAGGGATGGTTTTTATTATCTATTTCGGCGTGAAATTAAAAATACTGCCTGTTTCAGGTTTTGTCCCCATTGAGCAGAGCCTGGCGGGATTTATAAGGAGTATTTTTTTGCCCTCACTTGTTCTGGCAATAGGCGAGCTAGGAATGCTTTTAAGAATTATAAGAAGCTCCATGCTGGATTCCCTAAAACAGGATTACATGGATATGGCAAGAGTAAAGGGTCTTAATGCAGGAAAGATATATATAAAATATGCCTTAAGAGGAGCTCTTACAGCTCCCTTGACAATAATAGGAATGCAGTTTGCCAAGCTTGCCGGAGGAACGGTCGTAGTTGAAACCATATTTGCCCTTCCCGGAATAGGAAGACTGGTCCTTACTGCTGTTGAACACAGGGATATTGTGCTCTTGCAGGGGCTTGTTATGTTTATTACATCTATGGTAGTTTTCATTACATTAATTGTTGACATTTTGGTTATGTTTTTGAATCCAAGGATTAAGTCCTTCCAAGAGGGGGAATAATGAGAAAGAATCTTAGCTTGATTATTGGAATTATATTAGTCTTGACTATAATAGGAGTTTGGGGCCTGTCATTTATTTACATGCCATATCCTCCAAATGAAATGAGTATTTCAAACAGGTTTTTGAAACCCGGCATTGAATCAGACCACATTTTAGGGACAGATAATTTCGGCAGGGATATTTTAAGCCGCATAATGTACGGTTCAAGAAACGTACTTTTGGTGGGGATAGGGTCTGTTACATTTGGCGCCCTGTTTGGAATATTTTTAGGTGCTCTTGCAGCCATGCTCAAACGCTTTGCCGACACAATTATAATGCGTATTATGGACGGACTTATGGCATTTCCGGGCATTCTTCTTGCAATGATGCTTGTGACTGTTTTGAAAAAAGGAATTCAAGGCTCAATTGCAGCTATAAGTATTTTTATGGTGCCTGTATTTTCAAGACTTGTCTATTCAATGATATTAGACACCGAAAACCTTCTTTATATAAAGGCAGCAAAGAGCTATGGAAGCTCAAAAAGGCAAATATTTTTCAGACACTACATACCTGCAATGCTTCCAAGACTAATCACCCAGTTTAGTTCATCCATCGGCTCAGCGGTTATGATTGAAACATCCCTGTCTTTTTTGGGACTTGGAATTCAGCCCCCCTTTGCCAGCTGGGGATTGATGCTCAGCGAAGCCAGACAGTTTTTTTTACTTTACCCCTATTTAGCGGTAGCACCGGGAATTGCAATAATAATTACCGTCTTAGGATTTAACCTTCTAGGAGACGGGTTAAACGATATTCTAATTGGCAGGGAGAGCAGCGATGAATAAGACTGTTGAGTTAAAGAACCTCCATATTAAAGCCGGTGATAAAACATTGGTTAATAAAACCTCTCTCACTATCGGAGAAGGAGATATTTTCGGGCTGGTAGGCGAATCAGGCTCCGGAAAAACTCTTACAGCAAAGGCAATAATAAATTTACTTCCTGAAGGATTAAGCTGCACTGCTGATAAAATAATAACTGCGGAAAAAAACATGCTTACTGCTTCAAGGGAGGAAAAAAGGGTACATATAGGTAAAAATATAGGATACATTCCTCAAAATACTGTATTTTATCTGCACCCCATGATTAAAATAAAAAACCAAATCGGAGACGGATATATATATCATATGCATAAGACCAAGAGTGAAGCATTGGAGAAGGCTGAAGCTTTGTTAAGCAAGGTAGGCTTCAAGTCCCCCAAGACGGTCATGAATTACTATCCCTGGCAGCTGAGCGGAGGAATGCGTCAAAGATGCAATATAGCCATGGCCTTGATGAATGACCCTAAGCTTATAATTGCAGATGAGCCTACAACAGCCTTGGATACTACGGTTCAAAGACAGGTTATGGACTTGTTCAGAACAATAAATGAAGAAATGAAACTGTCAATACTTTTAATTTCTCATGATTTAGGATTGGTAAAAAATTACAGCCACAGCTTAGGAGTAATGTATGCCGGCCAGATTGTTGAATCAGGATATACAAATACAGTATTCAGCAACCCAAGCCACCCTTATACCCGGCTCCTGATTAAAATTATTCCTACATTGAAAATAAGAAAGAACCAACCCTTAGTTGAAATACCGGGCTTTGTGCCGGAAAAGGGAAGATCCGGCGATGGATGTTTGTTTTTCAACAGGTGTCCTAAGGCTATGGACATATGCAAAACCTTTGTGGCAGAACATATGGATGATAAAATGGACCACTTTTACAGATGCAATTTGGAATAGAGGATGAAATGGAAAACAAGCTTGTAATATCTGCAGTGAATATTAGAAAAGAATATGTGACAAAAAAGCATTTTCTTACAGGTAAAATCAAAGAAAAATATGTTGCCGTAAAAGGTGCCGCCTTTAATATTGAAGAGGGAAAAACCCTTGGTATTGTAGGAGAGTCAGGAAGCGGGAAATCCACCATAGGCGAAATAGTGGGAGGGCTTCAAAAACCTACATATGGCAATGTGCTTTATTTCGGCAAAAATATTAATGAACTGTCAAAGGAAGAATACCATAATTACAGGAAAAGTGTGCAGTTTATTTTTCAAGACCCCAAGGGCTCCATGGATCCCAACTATAAAATTTTCGATATTTTATCCATGCCACTATTAACTACGAAAATTGCCCGGAATAAAAATGAAGCTGAAAAATTAATCGATGAAATGCTTTTAAGGGCAGGTCTGGATTTAAGCATAAAGAAAAAATATCCGGCTGAAATAAGCGGAGGCCAGTGCCAGAGGGCAGCAATAGCAAGGGCATTGCTTGTTAATCCTAAACTGATAGTCTGCGATGAACCGGTTTCTGCCCTGGATGTATCTGTTCAAAATCAGATATTGAATTTATTAAGAGAGCTTCAAAGCGATTTAAATATTTCATATATATTTATATCTCACGATATCGGTGTAGTAAATTATATGTCTCATACAATTTTAGTTATGCAAAATGGAACTATCGTTGAACGAGGGGAGGCAAAAGAAGTAATTTTAAACCCAAAAGAGGCCTACACCAAAAAACTTATAGAAAGCGCGTTTATGTGACGAGGGTGACAAGGGGACGGGGGTGCTGTCATCTTTGTCCCCAATGTGCAATAATTGTTATTGAGATCCTTCGTTTCATAGGATGACAGTACCCCCGTCCCCTTGACACCCTTGTCACATACTAATGAGAGGTATTCATATGGAAATCACACTGAAAGAAAATGAAAAAATAGAAGACTTGCAGTGCAAGGGATTAAAAATCATTCAAAACAAAAAATGGTTTTGTTTTGGTATGGATGCTGTCCTTTTGACAAATTACTGCGATATAAAAAATAATTCCAGAATTGTTGATTTAGGCACAGGTACCGGAATAATACCCATACTTTTAAGCGGCAAAAGAAATTATTCCAAAGCTTACGGAATTGAAATCCAGGCAGAAATTGCAGAAATGGCTCAAAGAAGCGTCAAATTAAATTCTCTTCAGGAAAAAATAGAAATTTTAAACATCGACCTGAAGCAAGCACTTGAATATCTGGAAGCTGATTCTTTTGATGCTGTAATTTCCAACCCCCCTTACAAGCTTTATAAGAGCGGCATAATTAATCCGGATGACAAAAAAGCAATATCAAGACATGAAATCAAGTGCAGCTTGGAGGATGTCATATCAACAGCATCACAATTATTAAAACAGTACGGCAGCTTCTACATGGTTCACCGTCCTGACAGGCTGGCTGATATAATGTGTCTTCTTAGAAAGTATAGGCTTGAGCCCAAACAAATCCGTTTTGTTCATCCAAAGGTTAAAGCAAAAGCAAATATGATTTTGCTCCGTGCAGCTAAAAACGGTAATCCGGAACTAAAATTTGACCCCCCTCTTTATATTTATGACGATGAAGGAAATTACACAGAGGATGTTTATGAGATATATCAAGGTAGAGGGACACACCCTTAAGGTGGGTTAATCTCAGATTTATAACAAATGCTCAAAATTTCAATTAATGTGTGTTTTTTGCTGTATAAAACTACGATTATTCACACATTACTTGAAATTTTGAGCATATTTTGCTTGAATATATCCTTTTCAAAATAATTTTTCACACATTACTTGAAATTTTGAGCAAATCGATGACTAAACATCACATTTTTCATCTAAATGGACCGAAAGACTATGCCTATGTAGTCAAAGTCTTGGGTTAGGGCATTCCAAATAGGGTTAGGGCATCTCGCAGTCTCGTTACACAATTTTATTTGCTCCTTGGGTCGCATAAAATTGGTACTCGTTGCGAATGACCTACCGCTATTTTTCAGAAAAAACACTCTGAAAAATAGGGTTAGGGCATCTTTATTTTTTGACTTTGATCTTATCAATCGGAAGCAC
>CAZAYQ010000100.1:0-6165 GCA_964489345.1 uncultured Clostridia bacterium
GTAAAAAAACAAATCAAGGAAATCTACATCTTCTCCCACAAATCCTAATCTATAAGTGATTCCGTCTACAAGCTTCTTTATAGCTTTTGTAGTTTTCTTGTTTTTATTTAATAATAAGATAAAAAGTGGTATAACTACGCCTTTAAAACCTGTAGTCCATCCCAGTGAATATTCTTCCTTCGTGTATGTGTCATAGATATAATCAAATTCACCGTTGAAAAATCTTATAATATCTTTATGATTCCTAGAAAGTATATTAATCCTAATTTGTTTATTAAGATCATTAGATTTATATGTATCATCTTCCGGTAGTTTTTCCATATGTCTTGCTGCCTTCTTTGTTATAATTTCATGGTTGGGTATTTTAAATAATCTAAAATAGTTATTTAATGTTGATTCTGAGTAAAATGCAACTTCATAACATCTATTAACTATATCTTTATGACTAAGGTTTATTGCAGCCTTGGCAGTTAAATCTGCTATTTTCCCTCGAACAACTAATTCCTCAGGCAAAACTTCAATAGCCTCTAACCCTAACTTTTCGCATTCAGCATCTTTATTTTGATTTAGCAATTCTTGGCAGGCATATTTAAATAAAATCGGATGTTTCATACACTCTGTTCTTGCAATTTTGCACAAATAATCTATGCCCTTATATAAGCAGGCTTCTAACAACAATTCTGCCGCCCTATCGCTATCCATATCTATAAGGAATGAAATCCATTCACCCATGAAGAAGTCTATATCTTTTAGTTCTTGCGGTCCTATACGGAATATATCTTTGATTCTTATATTTTTTCCTTTCTTCCAGCTAAGGCATTCATATAAAGACTCAGCCCTGTCTTTTCCCTTTTTGATTTGATATGTTGCATACATAAGATATAAGATAGTTTCCTCATAATTAAAGTTTGTCCATATTTCATCTACAACTTCCCCAAAATCAAATTCATTCCAATCACCAGTATCTCTATCTGATACAATGAAAACCATATTAAGAAGACTAGTATATAGTTTTGCGGATTCTTTGTACTGTTTTTGAAATAATAAATTTTCTGCTAGCAAGAGTGCATCATAAAGACCATCTATTATTTCAAATGGATCGTAATAATCGTACACATAGTCACTGTCCCAATAACCTTCACTATACTCTTCATAGCCACTACATTCAAAATGAATTTCTCCTTCTTCTATTTTTTTACACCACTGTTCTATCTTATCTTTTTCATAGATAACTGGCTCATAATATGCTTTGCCGTCTAGAGAATTCAAAATTTTGTTTCTTTCATGTTCTTTTGCTATTCGTGCCTTATTGTAAATCCATTTGTTTTTTTCTTCTTCAGACATATTAGATAGTTTTTCCCCAACAGCTTTCATGAAATCATTATAGTTCATTATATTTTTCCCCTTTAATAATTTAAAATGAAATTTCTTCATCATTTTCAACATATATATTTTGTTCTGCCAAGTCATCTTTAATAAACCAAAAAATATTAAAATTTGCACACTCCAGTAGGATTAGCTCGTGGCCATCCAATGTATATAGAAATTTTTTACTCAGACAACAATAATCTATGTAATACTCATAATCATTGTACCACATAGATATTTATCAAACAAACCTATATTTCCTATTCTACATCATCCCTAGAGTAATAAATATTATCATATATTTTTAATGTACATGCTCCCTAGAATAGTAAAGGCATTGAATGTCATTTATACATTCAATGCCCACAAACCCCTATAACTATTGCTATTACTTTGTCCTATCTCTTTCTAACTTACAAACAACTTCACAATGAACACTCCAAGAGAACTGGTCTAGCGGCTGGGTTTTTTCTAATTTATATCCGCCATCTTCAAATAATTTAATATCTCTTGCCAGGGTTGAAGGATTGCAGGACACATAAACAAGCCTGCCGGGAGCCATATTAATTATGGTGTCTATAACTTCTTTTCCGCAGCCCTTTCTTGGAGGATCAAGGATTACTATATCTGCCTTAATGTTTTGCTTATAGAGCTCAAGAATTATTTCTTCTGCTTTACCGGCATGGAATTCAACATTGGATATGCTGTTTTTTTCAGCATTTCCCCTTGCATTAATAATTGACTGCTCAACAATTTCAACACCATAAACTTTCTTTGCTTTCTTTGCTGCCAATAAGGATATAGTACCTATGCCGCAATAAATATCAAAACAAATGTCATCCTTACTAATACCTGCATAATCAATGGCAGTCCGGTAGAGTTTTTCTGTCTGAAGGGGATTGATTTGAAAAAACGTTTCCAGAGATATAGTAAAGCTCATATCGCCGATTGAATCAATTATCACTCCTTCGCCATACAGGATGATGTTTTTGCTGCCCATTATTAAATTTGTGTTTTTATTGTTTATATTTTGAACTATTGTTTTAATATTCGGGATTTGTGATAATTCATTTATCAATTGCACTTTGTTTCGAAAAACTTCTCTTGTTGTGACTATTATAAGCATCAGCTCGTTTTTTTGATTGTTTCTGATTACAATATTTCTTATTATGCCTTTTCCTGTTTTCTTGTCATAAGCTTCAATATTGTATTTCTTCATCAAGTTTTTAAAGCTTGTTACAAGTTCATCAGCAGCTTTGCTTTGGAGCAGGCAGCTTTTGATGTCGACTGTATTGTATGTTCCTTGTTCATAGGGTCCGATTTCAATTTCATTGTTTTTTTCTGTTACGGAAAATGCTGTTTTATTTCTGTACCTATATGGCCCATCCATGCCTATCGTGTCATATACTGTCTCTTCATCGAAACTTACTCCGGCTCTTCTGAATTCGCTTACCACCCTGGTCCTTTTGTAATTCAGCTGTTCCTTGTAATCCATATGCATGAGCTGACAGCCTCCGCACTGCTTCGAATACGGACAGGGCGGCTTGATTCTTGATTCAGAGGGTTTAACAATATCTATTATTTCACCTCTTGCATAATTTTTCTTTATATCTGTTATTTTTATTTTTACCCTGTCCCCGGTTAAAGCCTTGCTAACAAATACAACAAAATTATCGATCTTTGCAAGGCCCTGCCCCATATGATTCATATCTATAATTTCTGCTTCTTTTACTAATCCTTTTTCTAACATAATATCTCCTGATACCTTGTGTCACTTGTTGATGCTTTTTAAATAAAAAATATAAAGCTTATTTAATTCCCCTCTTCGCATTAACTATTTCAATAGCTTCTTTGCCGGTTATGTGGTCAACATCTATTGCAACAATATATGACTCTGTGCATTCAATAATTTTACTGTGCTTATCATCTTCAGGCAATTCTCCGGAATACTTTTCAACCAATGCTTTAAAAGCTTCCTGCCATTCATCTCCTTCTGTAATTCTTGCCTTGCCGAAAGCTACTGCACTTCTAAAATATGAGGTGTATTCTTCGCTTACTATTGTATCCTCATCTATTACAGCGAAGGATACCTTTGGATGATTCATGACAGCATCAATTTTATGACCTGCCTTTCCTGAATGAAAATATATTTTGTCATTGAAGTAAACATAGTTTAAAGGCACTGCATAAGGATAATCTTCATCTCCTATGCATGCCATAACTCCGTTTGTACACCTGTCCATAACAGCTTTAGTATCCTCCTTTGATAATAATTGCTTTATTCTTCTCATCTCTCTAAACATAGTATTTCCCTTCTTTCAGTATATTTGTTTTGGGGCAGTATTGCCTCCTAAAGCCACTATATTAAGAAAACATCTCCGGCAGATTAATGTTCTCTTTTTATTGCAAAAATGTTCCGCTCTCTAAAAATACAACCTGTTTCATATCTGCATCTATGCTGATTTTTGTTCCCAGAGCTATTGTAGGCTGAGGAAAATTGTGTCCTGCCTTAAAATTATAAATTATAGGTTTATTGAATTTAACCAGTGTATTTTCCACAACTTCTTCAAATGCAAGGTCCATGCCCCCTTCATAGGCTTTCTTTTCCCTTTCGCATTTCACAAAGGTTCCAAGAATTATTCCGGCACAATCATCAAATTTGCCGGCCAGGGCCAGGGATGTTAACATCCTGTCCAATTTGTAGACAGGCTCTCCTATTTCTTCTATGAAAAGTATTTTATCCTCTGTGTCTATTTCATATTTTGAACCTAAGGCTGCAGTCAGCAGTGTGAGGTTTCCACCTGTCAATTGCCCCTTTGCATTTCCGGTGGAGAAGCTTTTTAAGTCTTCATTGTTTGGATTACTGTATAAACCCGGAGCTTCATCGGTAAAAATATTTTTTGTCAGGCTTTCAGTTGAATAAGTATCAAATTCAACCTTGTCATTTTTTACCCTTGCAAAGTTTGTTGATGCCATGGGCCCATGGAAGGTCACAAGATTGCATATTTGATTAAAAACAGTATGAAGTGCCGTAATATCGCTGAATCCTACAAATACCTTTGGATTTGAAGCTATCATTTCGTAATCCAAAAGGTCCAGTATTCTGGTAGCCCCATAACCTCCCCGCAAACAAATTATGCCTTTAATGGTTTCATCCTTAAAGGCATCGTTTACATCTTTTGCCCTTTCTTCATCGGATGCAGAAAGGTGTCCGTAATTTGTATAACAGGTTGGAAACATCAAGGGTTCTAAGCCTAATGCTCTTATTTTCATTTCTCCTTGTCTTACAGCCTTCAAATCAGTGGCTGATGAAGGAGCTATTATTGCAACCTTGTCTCCCCTTATCAAGGGTCTTGCTTTAATCATTTTTTCCCTCCCAATGGTTACTCCGAAGCATGGGCTATATTTTCTTCATCTGAACTTGCAGACAGAGGCACATCATATAATTCGTATACTATCTTTGTTATTTCCTGACCATCAGGTATATAAAATGATAAAGGGGGGTTAGTGCCCAATATTTTCGCATCACCCGGCAGAACCTGGGCTGAAAGGTTTTCTGTAGAAAATCCTATTGCATCCTTCCCAAGCAGCAGAAGTTCAGTCAAGGTAAAATTCGTTTCAACATATGGATATACAGCATTTATAACACTTGGCAGCTTGAGGCTCAAGGATTTTTTAATTGCTGATTTGATAAATTCCTGCTGCATTTGTACCCTGCCTAAGTCTCCGTTAGGAAATGAAGGATATCCCGGGTCTCCGGTTCTGAATCTAAGAAGCTCCATTGCCTTGTCCCCGTATATAATTTGAGGTCCCGGCCCTATATCTATATAGAGAGGAGGATCATCATATATATCCGTATATTTCATATGGATGGGAACATTTACTTCCACGCCCCCGATAGCATTGACAGCTGCTCTTACCCCCTTATAATTAACAGCAACATACCTGTCAACGGAAATGCCTGTTAAGTCTTCAACTGCTTCCATTACAGCTTTATAGCCTTCATCCTCGCTGCCGTAAACAGCATTCATTTTTTGCATTTCTGAATATTTAGAATAGCCGTCTCTTTGATAATAGGTATCTCTTGGTATTGATATAATATTTGCTTCTTTGGTCTTTTTGTCGAAGCTTGCCAGCATTATTGTGTCTGATCTTGCACCTTCAAATCCTAATAAAAGAGCATTAACCCGGTTGCTGCCCCGCATGGCTTTTTCAAGGGGTGTCAAATTATCACCTTCTTCACTGTCATCTGCAATGAGGTCCTCATCCTCCGGCAGCTCCTTTGCAATTCCTTCAGGGGATGTAAATTTTGAATAGGTAAATATGCCTGTTGTTATTACAGTTGAAAATATTAATAAGGATAAGAGAAATACTTTAATAAACTGTTTCATATAATTCCGCCTTTCAGCACTTAATTAGTATTGTCTGTATGTAAAACATATAATGAATAAACCATGTCCTTTATACCTTCTTCATCAGGTATGTAAAAGGATAGTCCTTCCAAGGGTGTATCCATGCCGGGAAGCAGAGCTGTATTAATATTATCGGTTGAAAATCCAATCAAGTCTCCTGCCAGGTCAAGAAGGTCGGAAACACGGATGTTTGTTTCAATATGTGAATAAGCTTCTTTTATAAGAGCAGGCAGCTGAAGCCCCAAAGAGCTTTTAAGGGCGGATTTCATAAATTCCTGCTGCGCTTCTATTCTCCCCAAATCCTGGTTGTCATATCCCTTTCTGTATCTCAAAAATTTCAAGGACTGGTCTCCGTCAAGAATCTGAACACCTTCCGGTATATCTA
>CAZAYQ010000101.1:0-6054 GCA_964489345.1 uncultured Clostridia bacterium
TTCGTCCCATTTCCATAAAAAAAGAACCCGTCGGGTTCTTATGTGACATGGGGACGGGGTTGCTGTCATCTTATATTTTAAATTATACCTCTGCTAATTCCTGTCAACCTCTCATTTTGTCTTATAGACAAATTATATTTTTATATGTCAATGAGACAGGGTTGCTGTCGCACTATATATTCTATTCCATTATATTTTCAATATTATCTAAAATATATTTTTTACCTTCATCGTTTATTACAACCATATCATATTCCCTGCCATTATAATTTCTCTTTTCTAAAAAGAATCCATAATTTGCTGAACTTTCATTTATGGTAGTCCTTTTCTTACCATCCTCTATTAATTCCGAAAGAATCCCCAGCTTTTTTAATCCTTTATTCAAGTGCGTTCCTGCTACCTTTTTACTAATTAACGGATTAATTTGTTCATTTATACACTTAGCAACTTCATTAACACCTATATTTCCTTCAGTAAATATGACTTTGCTTTTTTGTTCATGTGTGATTATAAAGTCAGTGATTTTCTTATTGCTGTATGAACCGTTTATAACACCCTGCAATACCTCAGATACATAATAGAAACATCTAATAATCCGAGGGTCTTGCAAAAAACTATCAGTTTCAATTGGAAGACCGTTAGTAGGATTAGTTCCGTTTGCAATTTTTTGTATAATTATCTTTGCTTTTTCAATTTTATCAATTTCATTTATCATAATCTCCTCCTATTAATGACAAGGGGACGGGGTTGCTGTCATCTTATATTTTGAATTATACCTCTGTTAATTCCTGTCAACCTCTCAATTTGTCTTATGGACAAGTTATATTTATTCTTAAGAATCCTTAAATACTCATTCCTTTTATATATATCAAGATTTTGCAAATCTATTCCATGTTCAACATTACATAATAATTTGATAATTTTCAAAGCTTCATTATCTGTTAATTGCCATTTTTCAGGCATATCCATACATTCATCAGCATTTTCTTGATTTGTATATTCAACAAAACTCTTCAATGCTTTTCCTTTATCCATTTCATTAAACATGTTTAATACAAAATCTTTATCTGTCATTTTATTTACTTCTGTGTAATCTTTGTAGTTCGTCCACTTATAGTTAGAAATCTTATCTGCAATACCAGCCTTTAAAGGATTTTGAAATATATATCTCAATACAACTACAAAATAAGTATCATCCTCCACTGGTTCACTTCTAAAACGATCCTGAAACAAATACCCTATCCTGTCATATTTTTTGTTATACCAAAAAACATAACTACCACATATTCTTCTCATAAAGGTTTCTAAAGGTTCATTCTTTTCTTGTAACAATAAATGCAAATGATTTCCCATTAAACAATAAGCATATAGCTTATATCCACAAATCTCTTTATATCTCTGTAAGGTCTGAATAAACTTTGTGCAATCTTCATCATCTAAAAACAAGGTTTGGCGGTTTATTCCCCTCATGATAATATGGTATATTCCACTTTCGCTTTTTATTCTTGAAGCTCTTGGCACAAAAATCACCTCTTTGATAACTTGTACCATATTGATTAAAGCATGTCAACTATACGTTTTTGTCAAATATATTTATTATATGACAAGAACCCCGTCCCCTTGTCATAAAAAAGAACCCGACGGGTTCTTTTTCTACTTTATATATTTAGTCACAATTTCATTGACATGCTTTCCGTCAGCTTTGCCTTTTACTTTAGGCATTATGAAGGCCATGAGCCTGCCCATGTCTTTTTTGGACTGAGCGTTTGTTGCTTCAACTGCTTCTTTCACAATTGATTCAATGGCTTCGTCTGACAGTTGAGGCGGTAAATATTCTAACAGTATTTTGATTTCCTGGTTGGTCAGATCTACAAGATCTTGACGATTGCCTTTTTCAAAGTCAGATATTGAGTCTTTTTTCTGTTTAACCTGTTTAGCTATTATATCTACTATTTCGGTATCGGATAGTTCTATTCTTTCGTCAACTTCTCTTTGTTTAATAGCTGCTCTAACCATTGTAACGGTATCTTTTTTGACTTTGTTTTTAGACTTCATGGATTGCTTTAAATCTTCCATGAGTTTCTCTTTTAAAGGCATACTTTCACCTCTTATCTTGCTTTTTTATTTTTCTTTCTGCGAGCTGCCTCAGCCTTCTTTTTACGCTTAACGCTAGGCTTTTCATAATGCTCTCTCTTTCTTACTTCGGACATAACACCTGTAAGTGCACATTGTCTCTTAAATCTTCTAAGAGCATTATCTATGGACTCGTTTTCTCTTACTTTTACCTCTGTCATTCTACTTGCTACCCTCCCCTCGTCTTCTACTACTAGTTGTCCTAGGACACCAGCGAGTTTGAAATAGCATTTATTATTATATTACATAGAATAATTAAATGCAAGTAATTTATGCTAATGATTCTGATAATTTCCTGCCGCCTAAAATATGAAAATGCAAATGACCTACTGATTGGCAGCCGTCTTCACCACAGTTTGATATTACTCTGTAGCCTGAATCCTTAATCCCCTCTGATTCTGCAATTTCATTAATTGCTTCAAAAATATCTGCAAGAATATGGCTGTTTTCCTCTGTAATTTCATTCATTGAAGCTATGTGAACCTTTGGTACAGCTAATATATGTACAGGAGCTTGCGGGGCTAAGTCTTTGAAAGCTACCATATTTTCATTTTCAAATACAAACTGTGTTGGAATTTCCTTGTTTGCAATTTTGCAAAATATACAATCCATTATTTCACCTCACATCATTTAATTTATTCACCCAATAAATAATCGTTCCTTATTCCATTAATATGAACATTAATTATTTCGTTTTTAACATTTATATCACTTTTTAACAGAACTTTCAAGTAGTTTGTTGTATAACCTTCATATAAGTTATCATCTTTTTCAACTTCTATCAAGACCGGCAAGTCACTGCCCACAAATTTTTTCATAAATTCACGAGAGATACTTTCGCCTAAATCAATAAGAGTCTTGCTTCTGTAGGATTTAAGGGACCCTGTAATTTGCTCTTTCATTTCTGCAGCCTTTGTCCCTTCCCTTATGGAATATTTAAAAACGTGAATTCTGGAAAATTTTATTTCTTCTACAAATTCCATTGTTTCATTGAATTCTTCGTCACTTTCTCCCGGGAAACCAACAATTATGTCTGTTGTAATACCGGCGGACGGCATAAATTTCCTTATTATCTCAACATTGTTCTTATATTCTTCTTTAGTATATTTTCTGTTCATTCTTTTTAAAACACTGTCGCTTCCGCTTTGCAGGGACAAATGAAAATGATCGCATGTCTTTTCCAAAGCTGCATATCTTTTCATGAAGTCTTCATTTATGAGATTGGGCTCAATGGAACCTAGTCTGATTCTTTCAATTCCTTTAATATTATTTATATCTTCAATTAATTCTATAAGAGAATACTTTTCTTTAAGCTCCTTGCCATAGGATGATATGTGAATACCGTTCAGCACAATTTCCTTATAACCGTTCCCCGCAATTCTTGCAGCTTCCTTTATAATATTCTCATGATTTCTGCTTCTTACAGGTCCTCTTACATAAGGAATAATGCAGTAAGAGCAGAATTGGCTGCAGCCATCCTGTATTTTAATATTGGCACGAGTTTTGTCATGAACAGAGCTTATTTTTAACTCTTCAAAGTTCTCTCTTCCTAGAAAATCATCGATTTCATAATGTTTAACACTACCATTGAGCTTTTCCCTAATAAGTTTTCCTATATTACCTTTATGCTTTGTCCCGATAATTATGTCTGCCCGGGTTTCCTTATTTATTTTTTCAGAATTCAATTGTACGCTGCAGCCTGCTGCAACAACCAGGGACTCAGGGTTTATTCTTTTAGCCCTGTTTATGAATTGTCTGGATTTTCTTTCGCTTTCCTTAGTGACCGCACATGTATTAATTATATATATATCACTGACTTCATCAGGTGGCAGGACTTTAAATCCTTCCTTTTCCAAAATTTCAGTCATTGCTTCTGTTTCAAACTGATTTACCTTACAGCCCAAGGTAATAAAAGAAACGGTATATTCCTTGTTTGTATCTTTATTCATTCTTTCTCCTAGAAGTAATTTGTTGCATGATAATATCACAGATTATTTATAAAATCAAGCCCTCTTCACTTGCCCCTGCTCCTGTGCCTGTCAGCTCCCCCGTCCCCTTGTCATGCGTCCCCTTGTCATGAAAAGGCGTTTTCAATATGATTTAATTCTCTGCTTTCCAAAATTATTTCTATTACATCAAACTGGCAGGGGTAATCGTCTTTTCCTTTCAGCATGAAATAATAATTGGCGGCACTTTTCAGTCTTTTTTGTTTGCTATAGGATACTGCCTCTTTTGGATAACCGTATTTTAAATTTTTACGGCCCTTAACCTCAATGAAGTGCAGCCTTTCATCCTTTTGGGCAACAATATCTATTTCGCCAAACTTGCTTTTAAAATTAGTCTCCAAAATTGTATAACCCTTATCAAGCAAATATTTTCCAGCAATTTTCTCATATTCAAAGCCTTTATTTCTATTATACATAGTCTCCTAAATGTGCCTCATTATCTTTTAAAGGTTCCAAGAACCCCCCTTATAAGTGAACGCCCCACTTCTCTTCCTATGGCACTCATAGCTGAATTAGTCACCCTGTCAACGGGGGTTAATCTGCTGTTTGCCTTTTTTTGGACTCTTTCCAGTTCCTTTTGTTGTTTTTCTCTTTCCTTTTCTTCTGCCTTGAGTTTTCTTTCTTCTTCCTTAACTTTTTCCTTTAATCGTTTTTCTTCCTCCTTTGCCTCTATCGCAAGTTTTTTTTCTTCCTCTTGTCTTCGGATTTCAAGGAACTCCTCCTCCTGTTTTCTTTCTGCCTTTGCCATAAGCATTTCATAGGCAGATTCCCTGTCAACTGCTTTGTAATATTTCTTGTATACAGGAGCACTGACAATTATTTGATTTCTCAGCATATCGTCAATTGTTCCAAACTGGCTTTGAGGCGGAAGTATGAACGCACGCTCAACCACAGAGGGTATTCCTTTTTCATCAAGGCATGAAATCAATGCCTCCCCGGTTTCAAGCTCAGTTATAGCTTTCACTGTATCGAACTTTGGATTTTCCCTGAATGTTTCTGCAGCTGTAACAACCTTTTTTCTTTCAGCCGGTGTATAGGCTCTCAATGCATGTTGAATTCTGTTTCCTAACTGACCCAATATATTATCAGGCACATCCATTGGATTTTGTGTTACAAAGTATACACCAACTCCTTTTGAACGAATTAAACGAACCACCAGCTCTATTTTTTCAAGGAGCTGTTTTGGAGCATCTTTAAAAAGAAGATGTGCTTCATCAAAGAAGAATACCATTTTAGGTTTTTCCAAATCTCCTTCTTCAGGAAGGTTCTCATATAATTCAGACAGCATCCATAACAAGAATGTAGAATACAGCAAGGGATTTAAAAATAATTTTGCACAATGGAGCACGTTTATATAGCCTCTCCCATCCGGAGAAGTTTTTATCCAGTCGCTGATATCAAGCTGCGGTTCCCCAAAGAAAAATTCGCCTCCCTGGTCTTCTAATGTCAGCATATTTCTTAAAATAGCACCTATGCTTTGAGCCGATATATTTCCGTATTTCATTCTGAAATCATTTGAATTATCACCTACATACTGTACCATTGCCCGCAGGTCTTTTAAGTCCAGCAAAAGAAGTCCTCTTTCATCTGCCACTCTGAATACAATATTTAAAACTCCTGCCTGTGTATCATTTAAATCTAATATTCTTGACAGCATCAAGGGTCCCATTTCACTAATGCCGGTTCTGACAGGTATTCCCCCTTCGCCGTAGACGTCCCAAAACTGAACCGGGAATCCTTTATATACAAAATTGTCAATTCCAAAACGGGTAATTCTTTGCTGCATATTTTCATTGTCTGTTCCTGCAATTGCAATGCTTGCCAAGTCTCCCTTAATATCGGCTATAAAAACAGGAACTCCCAAACTACTGAAAGATTCAGCCAATACCTTTAATGTAATTGTTTTTCCCGTGCC
>CAZAYQ010000102.1:0-6050 GCA_964489345.1 uncultured Clostridia bacterium
CTACAAAACAGAAAGGAGAACTGCATGAAGAAAACTCTATTGTTGGCAATTGTTATGCTTTTGCTGATAAATGTATATGCCTACGGCTCAACCGGCTATACAAATATATCAAATATTGCACTGTATAATAATTCCGCCCTGGACTCAGGAATTAAGTCCACCGTGAAAATGAGCACAAGACTTGAAATTTTAGAACAAAAGGGCGAATGGTGCAGGGTTCAAACCCGTGAAGGCGCAAGCGGATGGATTGAAAAATATTTTATCACTCTTCCTTCAGAAAGATATGTTGTAAACAATAGCCCTTATAACATTAATATAAGAACATCACCCTCCATCGGCTCCAAACAGGTTGGACAGCTGAAGCCGGGTGAAAAGGCAGCCTATATCGACACCTACCACAGCTGGCACATTATAGAATACGATGGAAGTGAATACTACATAGCAAGCTGGCTTACAGATATTGAGTACAAAAAGTCCGAGAAAATATATTTCCTCTATGACAGCATCAATATCAGGAACCAGGCATCCTTAAACAGCAAGGTAATTAACCAGGGCAAGAGCGGGGATTCCTTTGAGCTTGTAGGAGAAGAAAACGGATGGTATAAAATAGTCCTTGAGGACAAAAGCTTCGGATATGTGGCAGCCTGGCTTACAAGCCATGACATAAACAGTTCATCCGGCCATATAACTTATAAAAAGACAAGTGAAGACTTAAATTTAAGGACAGGCCCCTCTGCAGCCCATAGCAGAATTCTGACAGTAAAAAAGGGTGAAACCGTAAAAACCCTGGCTGCTGAAGACGGATGGGACAAGGTTCTTACAAAAAGCGGAAATGTAGGCTGGTGCAACAACTATTATTTGAAGGAAAGTCTGCCCCTGGCAGGAAAAGTAATACTTCTTGACCCCGGCCACGGAGGACATGACCCGGGAGCAATAAGCTGCTCGGGAAAATTTGAAAAACATTTAAACCTGGATGTTGCCTGGAATTTAAAAAACATTCTGAATAAGGCAGGAGCTGCCGTATATATGACACGAACCGACGATACATATATTTCAAACAGTTCAAGAGGCAGACTGGCTGATAAATTAGGAGCCGACATCCTGCTTTCAATACATCACAATTCATTGAATAACAGTGATTATTACGGTTTGTCAACCTATTACAACACAATAAATTACAAGGATCCCTCCTATGGATATAATTTAGCCGAAGCGATTTATTTAAATGCAATTACTGTTAACGGAGTATACAGAGACGGAATACTTGACCGCAACTTTGAGGTCTTAAGAGAAACAAACACTCCCGCAGCATTGATTGAAATAGGTTTCATGTCAAATCCCACGGAAGAAATGAACATCCACAACCTAAGCTTCCAAAATGTTATGGTTGAGAAAATAGCTGACGGAATAATTGATTATTTTATGAATTGACAAGGGTGACAAGGGGACGGGGTTGTTGTCATAAGCTTATGACAACAACCCCGTCCCCTTGTCACCCTTGTCATTAGAGGAACAACTCAGCAAAAATTTCCACAATCAAATCATCTTTCACGGCAAGTGACAAAATCCTGTTTTGTTTAATGAAATTAGGTACATTTTTTATGAAAGCGGTTGGGTTTTCTCTGAACCTTCCGATAGTCAATTTAGCAAAATCCTCAGCCTTATATATTTTAAATCTTTCAACCTGGTATCTTTCCGCAATCCTTTCAAAAAACCTGATGCATATATCCTGATAGTCATTTTTCCCCCTCATATCCAGTATTAATTCTAATCTTGGCAGAATTTTCTCAAAAAACATCCTGTCCTCACACACTTCATCATAACCCAAAAATTGCCCTATATGATTTAAACTTCCTTTGTATTCGTTGAAGAAATCCACCAGCAAATTTAAAAAATTACCTTCAAAAGGAAGAATGTAATACTTATGTCCCTTGAGCTTTTTGAAAACCTTCATGGCGTCATAATAACCTAAACTTATGTATTCCTCTGCCCTCTCCTTATTGAAATCCAAGGCACCGAGCATTGTCCCCAGGCTTTCAACCGGCTGGATGAAGGTAACATTTAAATCTTTTACCCTGGCCTTTCTCACAATACCCACAGCCAAGGTCCTTACAGCGATAATATCCTTATAACCCTTGTCGGCCAATATATTTATGGGAAGGTTGTTGTAAAATCCTCCGTCCAAATACTTCTTCCCATCCATTTCTTCAATTTTAAAGGCGGGAAGATTTGCACTTGCAATTAAAAAATCAACCAGTTTACCCTCCGGTATTTCCTCTAACATAAGCTCCATAGGCTTCCTGTCCGTAAGATTAACCGTAACTATTCCAAAATCAATGTGAGAACTCCGGATTTTATCCTCGTCAATATAGGAGTCAAACAATTCCCTTATCCTTGATGTATCCAAACCTCTATTGTTTAGAATTTCTTTTGACTGGTGCAAAAGATATGAAAAATTAACATCCTGGAGATTGAAGTGCTTTAAATCTTCTATTGCCTTTTCGTCAATATCAAATAATTCATATGAATTAACGGAACACCACACCTTTTCTAAAAGCTCGTAGTCCCCTTGAACCATCATTGCCCCGTTTATTGCTCCTATAGATGTACCGGCAATTCCTCCGATATCAATATTTAATTCTCTTATAGCCTTAAATGCTCCTACATGGTAGGCGCCTTTGGCGCCGCCGCCCTCTAAAACTAATCCATACATAATATCACCCGTTTATTCTACCGATAATAATTTTACCTGGGTTGCACCCCTGATTTTTTTCATTTCAACTATCACTTCATCAACAGACTTGCTTAAGTCAGAAATATCAAGAGATACATTGACAGATGCCTTGCCGTTAATTGGAATGCTTTGATTTATGGTAAGAATATTGGCATTTTGCATTGATAAATAGTTCAAAACATTTGACAGTATTCCCTTCTCATGTTTGAGCATCATTGAAACCACAGCTTTTCTTCCTATTGAGTTTTCGTCGGGAGAAAAAACATAATCCTTGTACTTATAATATGTGCTCCTGCTTATACCAACAACTTTTACCGCTTCACTTATACCTTTCACGCCTCCGTTGTTGATTAAATTTCTTGCTTCAATAACCTTATCATATACATCCGGAAGAATTTTCTTGTTTACAATCAAATACTTTTTCATTATATCCACCTCTATTTTTAATATTAATTATTTAACACTGTAAATTAATTTACAAGCTCTTATTGAATAAAAAGGCTGTTTTATAAATAAGCTGAGGTAAGTAGCATCCTAAAGGCATGTGAAAAATCTCATAAAGATTAGAGCTTTGCTTGCTCAAGATGACAAGGCATTACTTATTATTTTTAAAGCATTTCCACAAAAGCTCCTCTTTTGCTGATTTCCAGCACTTTTAATTCCCACTTGTGCTTTAATTTTGCTATGCTATCTTTTATTTTTTCGGGGAATTTTTCATCCCTTGATATATTCATTAATGTAGGTCCCGAACCGCTTATAAACAATGCCGGCCGGCCGGCATCTTCACAAATTGCTTTAATTTCATCGTATTCGTGAATTAAACTGCCCCTGTATCTCTGGTGGAGTTTATCCTTCAGTGCAAGGTTAATCATGTCTATATCCCCTGTTTCCAACGCCTTTAATAAAACCACAGCCCTTGATACATTAAATACGGCATCCTTGTGGTCAACAAGCTTAGGAAGAATCTTTCTTGCTTCACCGGTGGAAACTTCAAAATCAGGAATTAAGGCGCAAAACTTAAGGTCGCTGCTTATATCATAATCCATGTGGTAGGGTATTTCCCCTTCAACCATTGATGCTGTCAGCCCCCCATAGACACAGGGAGAAATATTGTCAGGATGGCCTTCAATCATAGCGGCAATTCTATACATTTCATCCCTTGTAAGTCCTCCCCCGTAAAAGGCATTGGCTCCGTAAACCCCTCCCACAATGCATGATGAGCTGCTTCCTAATCCCCTTGAAAGAGGAATATTTGTTTTTATAGAAATTTTAATCCCGTCAGCCCTTTCCCCTAATTTTTCTGCAGTAAGCGCAAAGGACCTGTAAACCAAATTTTCCTTATTATTATAGAGGTCCGGACATCCTTCAATTATCAGTCCCCCGTCAATTCTCTCAAAACTGAATTCATTATAAAATTTAAATGCCAGTCCCAGAACGTCAAAACCTGGACCTATGTTGGCAGTAGTTGCCGGGGCAGTAACTTTAACCATTTTCCGCTATAATCCTTTTTCCTCTTTTGTGAGGCTTTGGATTATTCTCCTTTCTCCAAACGTTTTTCTTAGGGATAATCCCATTGTTTTATTCATTTAAAGCATCAGTTATGAAGTCTTCCATCCCGTCAACGCTGCATACTTCAAAATGCCTTATTTTTTTATATTCAAGATTCTTTAAGTTTTCGGGTATTCTTACCTTAGTTCTCTCGGACAAGTCTTCCATTAATATAAATTCATCATCCCCTTCACCTGCTTCCCCGAAGAGGGATTCATATACACTCTTGGAAAACTTAAAGGGGCTTGCAGTTGAAAGAACCAGGCTTACGGTGTCATCCCCTGTGTCCCTTTTGTAGTCCTCAAGCGCCTTATATGCTACAGCAGTATGGGTATCAAGAAGATATCCGAATTTTTCATATGTATGCTTAATAGTCCTTTGGGCTTCTTCCTTGAAAACATATCCTCCGTAAAACTCATCTGCCAGTTTTTCAGCCATATCCCCGCTTATTTCATATATGCCTGAAGTATTTAATTTTTCCATGAGCTCCTTGACAAGTTCATTGTTTTTACCGCTTAAATAATAGAGCAGCCTTTCAAGATTGCTGGATACCAGAATATCCATGGATGGAGAAATTGTCTTGTGGAATTTCCTGTTTTTATTATAAACTCCTGCCTTGATAAAATCATAGAGGACATTATTTTCATTTGAAGCACATATGAACTTGTCCACGGGAAGTCCCAGCATCTTTGCATAATATCCCGCCAAAATATTTCCGAAATTCCCCGTAGGCACCGAGAAATTCACCTTGTCTCCAATCTCCAAATGGCCCTTTTCCACTAAGCTGATATATGAAGTGAAATAATAGACCACCTGGGGAGCCAGTCTCCCTATATTGATGGAATTGGCAGAAGATAATGACCTGTTCTTTGCTGCCATTTCCCTGTTAAACTCTTCATTTGCAAAAATATTTTTAACACCGGTCTGAGCATCGTCAAAATTCCCTTCAATGGCACAAACAAATGTATTGCTACCTTCCTGGGTTACCATTTGCATTTCTTGAACCTGGCTTACCCCTTCCTCAGGATAAAATACAATAATTTTCGTTCCCTTAACATCCTTGAAGCCTTCCAGCGCCGCCTTGCCGGTATCCCCTGAGGTTGCAGTGAGAATTATAACTTCCCCCTCCATGTCGTTCATTTCATAAGAAGCCGTCATAAGATGAGGCAGTATGGACAAGGCCACATCCTTAAATGCCGACGTAGGTCCGTGGAAAAGCTCAACTATGTAATTTTCTCCAACCTTTAGCACAGGAGCAATTTCCGGACTGCTGAATTTATCCTTGTAGGCATTTTCTATACATTCTTTAATTTTATCCACCGGAAAATCGTCAAGCAAAATACCCAGAACAATTTCAGCAATTTCCATGTAATTTTTGCCCGTTAAATCATTTATATCTACTTTTTTTTCACCTAAATTCCTCATTACAAACAGACCGCCGTCATCAGCAATACCCTTTAATACAGCCTCTGAAGCAGCTGCCCTCAATTTAGAATTTCTGGTGCTTTCATAACTCTTGGCCATGAATTCCTCCGTCTTCATATGTAATGGATATATGATATACTGTTCTTAATATAATTACAAGTGTTTTTTCAAATATGACAAAAGGATTGGCAAGAGCGTGAATGGACAAGGGCGGGGATTGACAAGGGCGGGGATTGACAAGGGCGTGAATGGACAAAGGAGTGGATTGACAAGAGAGAGAATTGACAATAGCGGGGATTGACAAGGGGATGTATGTCATGGAAAGCGGGTCTACTGTCATATG
>CAZAYQ010000103.1:0-6004 GCA_964489345.1 uncultured Clostridia bacterium
CTTGAAACATAATTTAAATTATGTTAAACTAAATCAGAAAATTAAGAAAGGAACACTAGATATGAAAGCTGCTTCAATATTTTATCCCCTGATATTTTTAGTATTATTATACTTTTTATTCAACAACACCAGGAACAAAATGAAATATATGAAAGAGGGCATGGAAGTTTTGCTTTTACTGGATGAAGACGACAAAAGAGTTCATTTGATGGCCAGACTTTTGATGGCAGTAATGATTTTGCTAACGGGAATAATGATACGCGGATTGATAGAATCAAAAACATATTTCACAGAGGATGTAATGGTTTTGGCAGTGCTTCCCGTACTTGTAATTGCATTATATGTGCCGCTTTCCAGAAAAACCGTGATATCAACATTAGGAATACACAAAAGATCAAACCTTGTAAGGTGGGAAGATATTAAAGGTATCAATTATCTAAAAGCGGATGCAAAAGACAAGGTAAAGGTTAAAATAGTATATATGCTCATGAACAAGGATACCAGCATAAATCTTACATTTTTAAAGGATGACAAACAATTGGAGAAGTTCAGGGAATATGCAAAAACTTACAGGAGTACCAAGAAGAAGGGGAAGAAAAGTGGCAAGTAAATTTATAGACAGTCATGCACACCTTGATGATAATAGATTTAATAAAGACAGGGATGGAATAATTACTTCACTATATGACAATGATATTGAAGCTGTTCTAAATCCCGGTGCAGATTTATCCTCGTCAAAAGAAGCCCTTTTAATGGCAGAAAAGTACCCTCGCATATATGCGGCAGTAGGATGTCATCCCCACGACAGCAGGCATATGAATGATGATCACATGAATACATTCAAAGATATGGCAAAGAATAATAATAAAGTAATAGCAATAGGCGAAATAGGCCTTGATTACTATTATGACAATTCAGACAGGGACACTCAAAGAAAATGGTTTCGGGAGCAAATACGGCTTGCTAAGGAATTGGACCTCCCATACATTGTTCATGACAGGGATGCTCACGGTGATATCTTGAAAATTATGAAGGAAGAATATTATGATGGTGTCAGGGGAATTATGCATTGCTATTCCGGAAGCCTTGAATTGTCAAAAGAGTTTTTAAGGCTGGGATTTTACATATCTCTGGGGGGGCCTCTTACCTTTAAGAATGCAAAAGTACCTAAACAAGTTGCAAGGGAAGTACCCTTTGACAGGCTTTTAATTGAAACAGATTCCCCTTATTTAACACCGGAGCCCTTCAGGGGGAAAAGGAATGAACCGAAATACGTGAAATACGTTGCTGAAGAAATAGCTAAAATAAGAAATATATCTCTTGATGAAACAGCAGAAAAAACCAGGGATAATTTCAAAAGATTATTTAATTTGATCTAGGAGGACACAAATATTTTGGGGACATTCCTTCATGGTAACCAAGCATCCATGAAGGTGAGTCCCCATACCTTTAATGTTTATGAAACTAAAAAGAGATTTTTACAATAGGGATGCCCGGATTGTAGGAGAAGACTTAATAGGGAAAATTTTAGTAAGAAAATATGACGATATTATAATAAAATTAAGAATTGTAGAGACAGAAGCATATATAGGAGCAATAGACAAGGCGAGCCACGGTTACGGAGGAAAAATAACTCCCCGGACCAAGACCATGTTCGGACCTCCGGGTTATACATATGTGTATTTTATTTACGGCATGTATTATTGTATGAACTTCGTCACAGAAGAGGAAGGAACCTGCAGCGGTGTTTTAATAAGGGGAGCGGAGCCCATAATCAACGAAGAGGAAATGTCTCTTAACAGATACAAGAAACAATTGCATGAGCTTACAAAGTATCAGAAGAGAAATATTTCAAACGGTCCCGGAAAACTATGCAATGCTTTAAAAATTACTTTGGCACACAATGGAACAGATTTGACCGGTGATGAAATTTATGTTGAAGATGACGGCTTTAGGGACTTTAAAACCGAAAGAAGCAAACGTATAAATATTGATTATGCCGAAGAAGCAAAAGACTTTTTATGGAGATATACAATTCATAAGAATAATGCTTGACAAATACAGGTGTTATAAATATAATTTGATTATCAAAGTAATTGGGGTGGTTTATGAGTAATCATGTAACAGTAAATGAAATACTTGTACGACTTTTTGCAAACATCTTGTATATTGAAGAAAAATGCCTTAAGATAGGCGAATTTAACGATTTGACAATAACAGAAATGCATTTAATTGAAAACATAGGCTTTGCAGCTGAACGCACCATGTCTGATACTGCCAAGGCTGTAAAGGTAACCTCAGGAACATTGACAACTGCTATAGACAATCTTATTAAAAAAGCTTATGTGGAAAGGCGCCGCTCATCGGAAGACAGAAGAGTTGTAAAAATAAGACTGACAAAAAAGGGCAGGGAAGCATTCAAATTTCATGAGGATTTCCATAAGGATATGGTAATTAGTGCCTTGCAGCAGTTAAACAGCCATGAAGAAGAAGTATTAATCAAAGTGCTTTCAAACATTGAAGTATTTTTCAACGAAAAGTATAAATACGCAGGATGGTATTAATATACCTTCCGGCACCGGGCATAATCTCCAAAAAGCAGACTTTTGCGCACAATTACTTTTAATATCAAAATATTTGACAATGAAGAGAGGTAAAAATGGGTATTAGAATTGTAATAGACAGCACATCTGACGTTACAGATGAAATAATCAAGAAATACAATTTGAAGGTGGTTCCATTAACGGTAAATTTTGAGAAAGAATCATATTTAGACAAAATTGAATTATCTACCAAAGAATTTTTTGAAAAACTTGCTGCAGCAGACAAACTCCCTACTACAACATTGGTATCACCGGGAGCATTTGTTGAAGCATTCAGTGAAATATTACTGGAAGGAGACCAGGTGCTGGGACTTTTTCTTGCTTCTGAATTTTCCGGAACCTATGATTCAGCCCGCATGGCAAAGGATATGATAGGCAGCGGTGACATTCACATAATTGATACAAGAAGTGTATGTCTTGGGTCATTTGCACTTATTTTAGAAGCAATTGAATTAGTAGAGCAGAATAAGGCTATTGAAGATATAGTTGAAATATTAGAAAAGCTTAGGGAAAAGATAATTGCAGTAGCTGCTCTTGACACATTGAAGTACCTTGAAAAAGGAGGAAGACTTTCAAAGGGGCAGGCGGTTGTAGGCTCTTTATTAAACGTTAAGCCGATTATAGCAATCGTGGATGGAAAAATTCAAGTAATTGAAAAAATAAGAGGTAAAAATAAAGCTGTTAAATGGTTTGATGAATGGATAGAAAAGAATAATTATGACTTATCAGACAAATCAGTTCTCTTGTTCCATGGAAGGGCCTATGAACAATTAAAACTCTTAAGAGAAACCATTGAAGAAAAATATAAAATAAAAAGCATAATAGAGCAGGAAATCGGGGCTGTTATCGGAACTCACGCAGGCCCCGGAGTATTGGGAATAGGATTTTTAAACAAATAACAAAAGGGGACACCGGTGTGTCCCCCATCCTCACAACCTTATATAATTGTCAGCACTGTTTTTCCTTCCTCATTTACATCAACATTAACTGAAGAATTCTCATTCAAAACACCCCTTAAATATGCTTCTGAAATTTCGTCTTCAACATATTTTTGTATTGCACGTCTCAGCGGTCTTGCACCAAACTTTGTATTATATCCCTTTTCAAGTATATGGTCTTTCATTTTATCAGTAACCGTCAAAGTTATTTTCTTTTCTTCAGCATCCTTTTTAACTTCTTTGAGCATTAAGTCAACAATCCGGCTTAATTCTTCCTTGCTTAATTCGCAAAATACTATTATATCATCAATACGGTTTAGGAATTCAGGTCTGAATGTCCGCCTCAGGGCATCCTTTACCTTGGATTCCATGGCTTCGTATTCTGTGTTGCCAAAACCTATCCGGTTGGCTTTAATTGACGTACCGGCATTGGAAGTCATAATAATTACCGAATTTTCAAAGTTTACTGTCCTTCCCTGATTGTCTGTAAGTCTTCCGTCCTCCAATATCTGAAGCAATATATTAAATACATCCTCATGGGCTTTTTCAATTTCATCCAATAATATTACTGAATATGGCTTTCTTCTTACTTTTTCGGTTAAGAACCCTGCCTGGTCAAAACCAACATATCCGGGAGGAGCTCCAATAAGTTTGGAAACCGTATGTTTTTCCATATACTCGGACATATCAAGCCTTATCATTGCCTCTTCATTTTCAAACAGTTCATAAGCCAAGGTCCTTGCCAGCTCAGTTTTTCCCACGCCGGTAGGGCCTACAAATATAAATGAAGATGGTTTTTTCCTTTTCTTAAATCCTGAACGATTTCTTCTTATTGCCTTGGCAAGGCTTGTAACTGCAGGATGCTGCCCCACAACTCTTCTGTGAAGTCTATCCTCTAAATGCAATAATTTATCAGCTTCATCCTCGCTTATTTTCTGCACCGGAATTTTAGTCCAGGCTTCAATAACATATGCAATATCTTCTTCGGTTAAAAGAATATTTTCGTATTCATTTGATAAGTCTTTTAGCTTTGCTTCGATTCTGATTTCAGTTACCTTTAAATCTGCAGCCTTTTCATAATCATCGTTTTCAGCAGCTTCTTCTTTTTCATCCCGGATTCTTTTAAGCTCTGACTTTAAAGCTTCCAGCTCAACCAGACCCTTGTTTTTCAAATTTGCCCTTGAGCCTGCTTCATCTATAACATCAATAGCCTTATCAGGCAGAAACCTTTCGGTAATATACCTTTCAGACATAATAACCGCCTGTTTTACAATTTCATCGGTTATTCTTACATTGTGATAGTCCTCATAATAATCCTTTATTCCTTTTATAATTTCGATGGTATCTTCTACAGAAGGCTCATCTACCATTACAGGCTGAAATCTTCTTTCAAGGGCAGTATCCTTTTCTATATGCTTCCTGTACTCATCCAATGTGGTGGCGCCTATTATTTGAACTTCTCCCTTGGCAAGTGCCGGCTTAAGTATATTGGCGGCATTCATAGCTCCCCCTTCAGCTTCTCCCGCACCTACGATATTATGAAGCTCATCAATTACAATTACTACATTTCCGGCCTTTTTAGCTTCATCTATAATTGCCTTCATCCTTGCTTCAAACTGGCCCCGAAACTGTGTGCCTGCCACAACGGCTGTCAAATCAAGAAGGTAAATTTCAGTGTTGAAAAGTTTTACAGGCACCTGTTTTTCGGCAATTCTTACGGCTAATCCTTCTGCTATTGCAGTCTTGCCTACACCGGGCTCGCCGATTAAAACAGGATTGTTTTTAGACCGCCTGTTTAATATTTGAACAACCCTGTCTATTTCTCTCTCCCTGCCTATTATTCTGTCTAATTCACCAAAGCGTGCCTGCTCAGTCAAATTAGTACCATAGGTATCAAGATATTTCAATTTTTTTCTTTTTACTTTTTCCTTTATTTTAGGTCCTGTCCCGGAACCCATGCTTGTATAGTCAGCATCCTGTTCATCTCCCGAGGGAAGAAACTCGCTGTTTGTAGAGCTTGTGCTGCCTGTGAAAGCATTGTTCATGAAATTCATCAGAGAATTAATACCCTCGTTTTCTTCAGGGGGCATATCCTGTGATAATTTTTCCAAATCCATATCTCCGATAATTTCAGCAAGCTGGTTGTTTATGTTCTCAAAGTCTTCAGGTTTCATGCCGCTTTGTCTCATTATCTGATCCATAGGCGCTATCCCCTGTTTTTTGGCACAAGGAATGCACAAACCGGTAGTCTGCATTTTTCCTTCAATAATTTTATTTACATATATAACTGCTACATTTTTTTTGCATATGGAGCACAACATATTTTTATCTCCCTTTCTTGGGAACATAATTTATCCTCAAAGATTAAAGGCATATTCCCGGAATACATTGGGGCAAAGACCAGGGCCTTTGCTTCATTGATAGTATTCATTATAATATAATTTTCTTAAAATTGCATTAAAA
>CAZAYQ010000104.1:0-5996 GCA_964489345.1 uncultured Clostridia bacterium
TTGTAATTTTGTTTATGCTGTTTCTGATTTCTGAAGAATTTTTCATACCCTTCATATACCATGCAGCAAATTTTCGCATTTCAAGTATTGCAATCTTTTCGTTCAATTCATTTGCCAGCATGCAGGCATGCCTCTTAATCATATTAATTTTATCCAAAGGTGAAGGCAGATAAAAGTCTCTATCATTATTCAAAATTTTAACTGTATTCATTATCAGCCATGGATTGCCCAATATTCCCCTTCCTATCATTACTGCATCACAATTTGTTTCCTCAATCATTCTAAGAGCGTCCCGGGGACTATAAATATCCCCGTTCCCTACAACAGGAATATTAACGCTCTTTTTTACTTCTTTAATTATTTTATAGTCAGCCTTGCCGGAATAATACTGTTCCCTGGTTCTCGGGTGTACAGTCAGCATATCCAAACCGTTAAACTCTAAAATTTTTGCAAATTCTACGGCATTTATAGAATCATTACTCCAGCCTGACCTTATTTTAGCTGAAACAGGTTTTTTTGTAGCATTTTTGATTCCGGATATTATTTTACCTGCTAGTTCAGGCTCTTTCATAAGAAAACAGCCATCCTTGTTTTTAACAATCTTAGGCGCAGGACAACCCATATTAACATCTATAATATCAACATCGCTTCTATTGTCTATATATTTTTCAACAACATATGACATTATGCCCGGGTCTCTCCCAAAAATCTGCATGGCTGCAGGTCTGTTGTTTTCATTTATTTTCATCAGCACTTCTGTTTTTTTATCCTGATAATAGAGTCCTTTTGCACTTATCATTTCAGTATGAACAAGGCCTGCCCCCATTTCTTTGCAGATAGTCCTGAATGTTATATCTGTTACACCTGCCATAGGGGCAAGTACAACATTTGCAGCCAGTTCAATGCTGCCTGTTTTCAATTTCTTCATATTGTATTCTTGTTTCTCCCGGGCTTAATATTTCTTCTTCACCTTTTTCATTGATTACTTGAAGCCATCCGTCCCTGTCAATTTTCTTAACAAAAACTTTTCTGACTGTCTTTCGGCCTTTTTTGATTACTCCAATTTCCTTATTATAAAACAACAAGTTTTTATTATATATATCAACCGCCCTGGAAGCCTTTCCCCTGCTCACTATTTCATCATAATGACCTTCAATTTCGTTTAATATTCTTCCTATTAGAATTTCCCTTTCTACATCTTCTCCCTTTTCCAGCTTTATGGATGTAGTTTTTAAATTTTCAAATTTTACTTCCATATTTACATTTATATTTAAGGAAAGAATTATACCTGAACCCTTACCTGTAATATCACTTTGAACTGAGGATATTTTGTTATCCTTTATCAGTATATCATTAGGCCATTTTATTGTACAATTCAAATCATAAAGGTCTTCTATGGCGCTTAGTATGGATGAGCACCCGACCACATCTGTTAGGGGCAGCAGATAATTATTGTTAACAGATTTTAGAATAATACTTAAGTAAATATTTTTATCAGGCAGGCAGAGCCATTCATTGCCGAATCTTAATGTGCATTCCGATTGGTTTTCTGATAATACAACCGTTCCGTCCGGACAAGATGCAAATATGTTTTTAGCTTTTGCATATGTTGAATTCAAACTGTCGTATTGAATAATTGACCGGCCAATTATATTGTTATTTAAATAAGAGCTGATATTGCTTAAATTGTACATCAGGTCCCCCGTTATTGCAGCTTGGAAATTGATAAAATATCTTCAATATTAAAGAGAAGTTCTTTTATATCTTCCAGGGTTAAATCAGCCATGTGGGCAATCCTGAATGTTTTTTCCTTTAAGCTTCCATAGCCGTTTGAAATGGCAAAGCCCCTTCTGCCCAATTCTTCATTTAATTCTTTTACGCTTATATTTTGGGTATTGTCAACTGCAGTAAGTGTAACAGAAGCATATCTTTCATCTGCAAATAATGCAAAATTCCTTTTTGCCCAGCTTCTTGTGTATTCGGCCATTTCTAAGTGCCTTGCAAATCTGTTTTCAAGTCCTTCTGTCATTATTTGCTCTAATTGATAATCCAAAGCAAACATCAAGGATAAATTTGGTGTTGAAGGGTACTGGTAATCCTTCTTTTTGATTGTATCGTACAACTTAAGCAAATCTAAGTAATACCCTCTGTTTTTAACAGTTCTTGCTTTTTCTGCAGCTCTTTCTGATATGGTACACATTGATAGTCCCGGAGGGAGGCCCAGCGCCTTTTGTGAAGATGTTATACAGATATCAACGGCAAGTTGATCTGTCTCTATTTTTACCCCTCCTGCAGAGCTGACTGCATCCACACAAAAAATTACTTCAGGATACTTCTTTATAACTTTGCTGATTTCGTCTATAGGATTCATTACACCTGTTGACGTTTCATTATGTGTTATTGTGACTAAATCATACTTGCCTGTTTTCAATGCCTCATCAACCATTTCAGGGTTTGTGATGCTTCCTGCCTCAGATTTGAACAAGTCCGCTTTGATGCCATTGGAAACAGCCATTTCATGCCATCTGTCCCCAAATGACCCTATTGAAAATACAGCTGCCCTTTCTTTAGTGCAGCACCTCACTGCAGCTTCCATCAAGCCTGTGCCTGAAGATGTTGACAGTAAAATTTCATTTTCTGTATAAAATAACTTTTTAAGATTGTTTGAAATATTTCTTTGAAGCTTTGAAGCATCCTTGCTTCTGTGACCGATCATTGGTCTTGCCATTTTGCTTAAAATATCTTCTCTTACTTCTATTGGTCCCGGAATAAACAGTTTCTTGTGCATTTTTACCTCCGTCCTTGTAATAAATGGATTTCTTTCTCCATTTATATAACTTTATCAATTTTATGTCAAGCAATTATTTTAAGAAACTATTGCGAAAATGTAATTAAGTGTCTTATGATAACTTAACATCCTCCTATTGACACAGTCAATGTATTAGTATACTATTTATCTATGATATTGATGGGCGAGAGAAGGTGATAGGTTGGAATTTAACAATAATATACCCATATATTTGCAGGTAATGGAAAGAATCAAGCAGGACATTGTTTCGGGAAAGCTTAAGC
Source organism: uncultured Clostridia bacterium (assembly GCA_964489345.1). Lineage (GTDB taxonomy): Bacteria > Bacillota > Clostridia > Tissierellales > Sedimentibacteraceae > Sedimentibacter. The sequence continues at coordinate 3,073 of CAZAYQ010000104.1, forward strand.
CCGGTGAAAAAATGCCCTCATCAAGGGAATATTCAAATGAATTAGGCATAAATTTCAATACGGTTGCACGAGTCTACAAGGAGCTGGAAGCGGAGGAAATAGTATTTACAAAAAGAGGCTTGGGAACATTCATAACAGAATCCAGGGAACAAATCGAAAATCTAAGATATATAATGGCAAAAGAGCAGATTTCTGCATTTATTGATGGAATGAAACTCTTGGGCTACACAAAGACAGATATGATTAAATTTATAGAAGCAGAAAGCAATTATAGGGAAGGGAATGAATAAGTTGACTATATTAAAAGTAAATAATTTAACAAAGAAGTATTACAATAAAACAGCGCTGGAAAATGTAACTCTTGATTTTGAGCCGGGCAGAATCTACGGTTTATTAGGACCTAACGGCAGCGGCAAGACAACTTTCATGAAAGTTGTGGCAGGACTCCACAAGCAGACGAGCGGGTCTGTATTGATAAATGGGGAAGACCTGTCCTATAAAACAAAGGCTTTTGTTTCATTCATGCCTACAGAAAACTACATGTATGACTCTTTTAAGGTTATTGACATATTAAAATTCTATAAGGATATGTATGAAGACTTCAGATATGATTATGCCGAAAATCTTATTAATGATATTAATGTAAGCACAGACTATAAAATTTCCAAATTATCCTCCGGTCAGCTGGCCAAGCTTAAGACTCTTATTGCCTTATCAAGGGATGCAGATATATATATGCTGGATGAACCCTTAAACGGAGTGGATGTCCTGTCTCGGGACACAATTATGGACATTATTACAAAATCTCATAATAAAAACAAGACAATGATCATATCCACACACCTGGTAGGCGAAATAGAAAGAATTCTTGATACAGTCATTTTCCTCAAGGACGGAGTGGTAGAGCTTTTCGGCGATGCCGAAGAATTAAGGCAGACCCGCGGATTATCTGTGGAAGGATTGTATAAGGAGGTGTTCAAAAATGCTTAATTTGATAAAGTATGAGTTTATAAGAAAATACAAATTAATTGCCGGAACAATAATTACTGCTCTTGCCTTGAATGTTTTTTTGATAACAAGAGGTATTGGTGGCAGTGCTACATTTCTTGTGCTTCTTCCGCTTGTTTTATCTGTTTTATTTATAGCTGACATTGTAAAAATGTACAGTGATGACCTGAATAACAAAACCGGCTATATGCTTTTTATGACACCTAACAGCGGATATAAAATTATATCATCAAAGGTGCTGACTGCTGTTATTGAAGGTTTTGGACTATTGCTAATTTATTTCCTGTTTTTTCTGCTTAACGCCATTTATATTGTTGTATCATTAGGAGAAGCTGTTGATTTTGCTAATATTATAAGTATTATTAACAATATATTTTCAGGAAGTTTAATTTTTAATTTCAATTTAGTTCATTTATTCATATTTTTGTTGACGGTTCTCGTATTTATAATAGCTTTTATAACAACTATTTACACTTCAATAACCATAAGAAAAAGTTTATTTTCTGAAATTAAATTTGGAGGACTGCTTAGTTTCATAATATTTATATTCATTAACTGGATGGTTACAACCATATCAGGCTGGTTCTACGGTTTCACGAGTAATATACCACCCTTTTACGAATCAATGAACACTATAACAAATACAGGAAGGTTTGAACCGGAAGCACTTATGATGGTTTTTCTTCCAATGATTGCTGTATCAATTTTACAGATAATTGCTTTAACCGTTCTTTCAGGATATCTTTTAGAAAAAGAAATAAATTTATAAAGGCGGGAGGGAAAAATGAAAAGGCTATTATGTATCTTATTAATAATTATGATTTCAGCCGCCGGGTGTGCTTCCCCTTATGAAATTGATGAAGACAAGGTTAAGGATGTTTCAGATAAGATAACTGAGGCAATAATTAACACTGTAGGCCAGGAAAAAGCACAAAAACAAGAATCCCATACTTTTAACACCACAGGTAAAAATTCTCTAATCGTAAAGAACTCTGTAGGAGATATAAATATCATATCCCATGAATCTGAAGATACGATAATAAATATAAGCATTACCGCTAAATCAGGCTCAAAACAGAAATCAGAAGACTTCATTGAAAATTACACTTACACAGTAAAAACCGAAGGCCAGGTTATAGACGTGGACACATCACTTGAAAAACCTTTAAGCGGAGTAAACCTTACTACGGATTTGACCCTATATATTCCTTCTGTCATAAATAATATAGAAGTGTCGACAAATGTGGGTGCTGTCCATTTAAACGGTTTGTCAGGAAATATGGCAATTAAAAACAATGTGGGGGATATTACTATAGATAAGTCCCAAGGCCTATATAATTTACACCTTGATGTGGGAAAAATTATCCTTAAAGACTGCATAGCAATAGGGAATTCAGAATTTAAAACAAATACAGGAGATATTGAACTTTCCTTAAGCGACATATCAAAAGCTGTGACTATTACAGCAGAAACAAATGTCGGGGATATTGAAATGTCTTTAAATGATGATTCAGGATATCATGCAACTATCAATGAATTTATGAAGGATGAAAGAATCCAAACAAGGCATGATCAGGGAACTAACATAGCACTTACTGCAGGGGTAGGAAAAATAAATCTTAATTGATAGGTATCTCTATTGTCATACTGAGCCGTGGGGTTGGCGGTTCAGTATGACAATTTTTTTGTTTGAAGAGTCCAAAAACAGGTATAATATAGTAATACCTAGAAATAAATCTTTATATATTCCCACTTTTAATGTATAATTAGGATACTAGATTTACAAGTATAAGAAGGCTTATGTCCTGAGGCGGAGATTATGAAAACTAATGAACCCTTGCCGGTTTACTTGTTCCATCAAGGTACAAACTATTATTCATATAATTTTTTAGGCTCGCATATTATAGAAAATGCAG
>CAZAYQ010000105.1:0-5885 GCA_964489345.1 uncultured Clostridia bacterium
GCATCAATGGTAAATTTCATAAAAAAACAGTGGATGGAGGAGCAGTTTGTAAGGAGGAGGCCCTGGCCGGTACTGATAGACTTTTCCCCCAGGAGGCCCTTTAGGCGGCTTGTGAATGTATCTGCAATTTTTACATCATCCAATATGAGCTTATTTTTGCAATAGGCTTCCATGCTTATCCCCCCAGTGTATTCATTATATTTATTATTGCAGGTCCTAAAAGCATGATGAATATTACGGGAAATATAAACAGGACCATTGGGATCAGGATTTTTACGGAAATTTTCATGGCTTTTTCCTCCACCTTGTTTCTTCTGCTCTGACGAATTGCCCCTGCTTGGGTGCGGAGAATATTTTTAAGCGAGATGCCTAATTTCCATGCCTGAATTACCGCTCCTGCAAAATTTTTCATATCTTCAATTCCACACCGTTCTCCAAGAAGCTGAAGGGCTGCTGCCCTGTCTCTCCCCATTGACATTTCCCTGTAGGTGATTGTGAATTCATCAATCATGGGACCTTCAAAATTATTTATTACATGGAGCATTGCCTGCTCAAAGCCAAGTCCTGCTTCAACATTCACACTGAGCATATCCAATATATCAGGCAGCTGCCTCTCCATAATTTCCCGCCTTTTGCTGACCCTCTGTGCAAGCTGAAATCGAAAAATGACGAATACTCCGTAGGCTCCAAGGAGGGGCATGAGCATTTTCATTGAAAGGCTGATATTCATGAAAAGGCCCGCAATATAAAGGACAAAAACAGCCGCTGTAACAGCTATCAGCCGCATTGCATTGTATTCTGACGGGTGCATCCTCAAGCCTGCCAGCCTCAGCATTTTTCTTAATTCCTCTGCTCTTTTCGTATCGTTTGAGGAAGGGATTATTTTCCCCGCATATTTGGCAGCGTAGCTTATAAGGGGCTTAAAAATCCTCTCCTTGAGAGGCTTGTCTATATCCTCGTCAAGAAAATCCGGTTTTTCCTTGGCTATTAAGTTTTCAATACGGTTTCTGACAATTTCCTTGGAGGAAAAAAATGCATTGTATAAGATAATAGTAAAGCTGAATATAAATATTCCTATAAGGGCGGAAATATAAAGGGTCATGGCCACCTCACATTTTTATATCTATTATTTTTCTGATTATAATAAATCCCATCAGTTCCATCACTATAGAAATCCCTACCATCAGCCTGCCCAGAGAGCTGGAAAAAAAGCCTTGGTAGTATTCGGGATTCATAACCATTATGGAAAGCACAAGCACAATGGGGAGGGCTCCGACTATAATTCCAGAAACCCTGCCTTGGGCTGTCAATGTATTGATTTCCTGCTTAATTCTTATACGGTCCCTTATTGTAGCTGATATGGTTTCTATAATATCCGTCAAATTGCTTCCCACCTGGGATGATGTGACAACGGCGGAAAGCAGGAGCTCCAAATCATGGTTCTTTGTTCTTTCAACCATATGCTCCAGGGCTTCCTCCTGGCCCACTCCGTAATAAATTTCTCTCAAGACCTTGGCAAATTCCTGTGATATGGGAGGAGGCATGTCCTGTGAAATACTTTCCATGGACTGCAGAAATGTAAAGCCTCCCTTTATGCTGTTTCCCATGATTGTAAGAGCTTCGCTGAGCTGCCTGCTGAACAATTCGCTTCTCCTTTTGCGGGCATTGCTCACCAGGAGGGGAGGAATTGCTATCCCCACTATAAGGAGGGCAAATGCCGTAAGATAATTCCCTCCAAACAAAACAAGGGCTGCAGGAGGGATGACTGTCAGGGCAAGCCACATGGACATGAATTCAGAAGCGGTAAGCTTAAGGCCGGAGGATTGAATATAGCTTGAAAACTCCTTGCTTATGAGGCGGAGTCTCTGTTTCTTTTTATTCTGCTCTTCCTGGTTTTTTTCCCTTATGAACTGCTCCTGAACATCATTGGGATTATCTTCACTGAAATATATTGATATTCTTTCTTTTATCTTTACCCTGCCCGAGGAGGATATGATTATATTGATGACAAGATATACTGTAAGGGCAGTTATAAAGGTAATTAAATACATTTGCATACAGACACCTCAATTCGTGAACCAATCATCTCTGACCATTATTCCGCCGGCCGACATTTTTTCAAGGAAATTCGGACGTATTCCGGTGGAAATGAATTTTCCCCTAATTTTTCCGAAATTGTCCATACCTTCTGTTTTGTAAACAAATATGTCCTGCAGGGTAATTGTATCTCCTTCCATTCCTACCACCTCAGTAATATTGACCACCTTCCTTGTGCCGTCCTTCATTCGCTGCTGGTGTATAATTATATCAATGGCTGAATGTACCTGCTCCCTTATGGCCCTTACGGGCAGGTCAAGGCCTGACATGAGGACCATGGTTTCCAGACGGGATATAAGCTCTCTGGGTGAATTTGCGTGGGCTGTTGTCAAAGAGCCGTCATGGCCTGTATTCATAGCTTGAAGCATGTCTAATGTTTCGCCGGAGCGGACTTCTCCCACTATAATCCTATCCGGCCTCATACGGAGGGAGTTTCTCACCAGGTCTCTTATGGTTATTTCTCCTGCCCCTTCTAAGTTGGGCGGTCTGCTTTCCATTGTAACCACATGGTCCTGGGCAAGCTGGAGCTCAGCGGCATCCTCTATTGTTACAATACGCTCATTGTTGGGTATGCTGCTGGACAAAACATTGAGAAGTGTTGTTTTCCCGCTTCCCGTACCTCCTGATACTATTATGTTTATCCTGCTTTTCACACATGCTTCCATAAATGACGCCATCTTTGGTGAAAAAGAGTTGAACTTTACAAGGTCTGTCGATGTAAAGGGATTTTTGGAAAATTTACGAATGGTCATGGAAGGGCCTACAAGTGATACGGGCGGTATTACTGCATTGAAACGGGACCCGTCCTTGAGTCTTGCATCCACCATGGGGCTTGATTCGTCTATTCTCCTGCCGACTGAGGACACTATGCGGTTTATTATATTCATGACATGGGTGTTGTCGGCAAAGACAACATTGGAAAGCTCAATCCTTCCTCTTCTCTCTACATATACCCTGTTAAAGCCGTTAACCATTATTTCGGAAATATCAGGGTCTGCCAGCAGGGGCTCCAAGGGGCCTAAGCCCATGACGTCATCATATACTTCCTTCAATATCCGGCTTCTTTCAATCCTGCTGAGATTGCCTGCTTTTGATTCAATAATCATTCTTATTGATTCTAAAAACTCTTCCTCCTGGTCTTCCCTGATGTTGAACAGGTTGATATCCTGCTGGTTAATAGTTTCAATAAACTGATTGTGTATGCTTTTTTTTAAATCGGCATAATCATCGCTTGTTTTGTTTCTTAAGTTGATTTCCGGTTGTTTATCGTCCTTTGACGTTTTTTGTTTTTCCAATCTATCCAATAAGCTCATTTATTTCCCTGCCTTCATGGTATTATCGACATAAGTTTATTTCTTTTTCCCGAAAAGTCTAATTTTTTTACCTTTTGATTTTTCATGGTTATCGTTGATTTTACCGGTAACCAGGGAAGTGACCATAGCTGTTACCGATTGGGCAAGCTTGCTGCTGCGGGCTCCTGTTACAAAGGGAATTCCCCTGTTCAGGGCTGTAACGGCTACCTTGTAGTCACTAGGTATTTTAGCCCAAATCGGATAGCCCACTATTTTTTGCACATCGTTAAGGCTTATGGAGTTCATGTCTACAGCTCTGTTTACTATCATCTTCACTTTTTCGGTCAACTGCAAGGATTCCAGCAGAGCAATACTTATTTTTGAATTTTTGAGTATGGATATATCAAGTCCGGTCACGAAAAAAATCAAAGACGATGATTCCAGTGCAGTAACATTAACTTCTGAAAAAGAGGGTGCAGTATCAATTATTACATAGTCATAGTAGCCTCTTATAATGCTGAGCAAGGCCATAACCTTATCAGCAGAAACAAGCTCCGCATATTCGGGGCTTCTTGGAGCGCATAAAACATGGACACCGCTTGAATGAACCGTCATATAGCTTCTGACGGAATCAATGCTCAGCGACATGACATCCTGAACCAATTCAGTAATGGTTTCTTTGGGCTCTAAATCCATAAATATATGCAGGTCGCCAAATTGCAGGTCCAAGTCCACAAGAGCCACCTTTTTTCTCTGCTGCGCCAGGCCTACGGCCAAGTTGGCAGCTATTGTGCTTTTGCCTAATCCTCCCTTTGCTCCGAATACGGTAATAACCGTAGAGGACCATACGAGATTATCTTTTTGGCTGATTGATTTAAGCCTCATATTTTCATTGTTATATACTGTTTTTATATAATCGTTTATTTCTTTTGATGATTGGGGTGTATTAATAATATTGTGGCAGCCTGCCCTGAGTGCGGTCTGCATGGTTTCCACATCCAGGTTTTCTGCAATCAGTATAACGAAGGTTCTTGGTCTGTGGAGTGTTATCCTCTCTGACAAGTTTAAAACATCTGTATCCCCTTCACCAAAATTCATTATAATAACATCCGGAGAGGTGTTTTCTATTTTGTCCAAGGCAAAGGGGCCTCCGTTTGATTCTCCGATTACGGCAATTTCAGGGTCGTCTATCATCCGCCTCAATGTATTGATATTTCTATCCAATTTGCTTATAAGCATTACATTTATCTTCATATAATCATTCCCCCCTATCTGACTATGATTTTGTCGAGGGTTAAAGGCGGCAATGAGATTGTATCCTCATCCAGGGGTGATCTTAAGACTGCCCTTAATTGACCTGTATATTCTGTAAGGCTTATTTCCATTGCCTGCCGGGGAGTGAGCTGAAGGGTTAATGAGCTGTAATTTTCATCACTTGCCGCTTTGGCTGCAGCTGTCATATTTCCGTCAACAGCAAGCACCTTTACTTTTTGCAGCAGCAATACAGTATAGTCCACAGTTTTTGTATCTCCGTTTCCTGTGTCAAGCTCTGTGGAGTATTCGCTTATTATATCAACCATATTTTCCGGCAATATCATGTTTGCCAAGCCTTTTGTGTAATTAACACTGACTGTTACGGCCCGCATGCCGGGCTCGATAGTGTAAGCCAGGCTGCCGTCATTTGTACTTTGCCCGGGCTTAATCAATTTAGAGGACAGTATTTGCTCTCCTGCAATTATTTGTGATGAGGAAACACTTCCCACAGCATCTTCCTTGGAACTTATTGCCTGCAGGTGGATGGCTTCCGCAGCCACCTCCTTCACAAGCAGCATATCCTCTGTTATAAGCGTATTTGGATATATATCCGCTGCCGCCAGCACGACATTTTCTTTTTCGACCTCTATTATCCGGGGCTCGCTTATTTTATTTAAATAACTGTATATTAGAAAGGCAGCTGCTACTGCCGATATAAATGCTATTATTTTGATTTTTTTCATTTGGTCCCCCGCCCTATTCTATCCTCATAATTGTTTCGCTTTCAATATTAATGGGGTTGACAAGCTTTGAGTAAAATGGCATAAAAGTATTGGCTGTCCATTTGACCACAACCCTCATGGCAGTATTGCCGTTGACTTTTTCTACATTCACATTTATATTGCTGCCGGGCTTTATACTGACCGGCACCCTGTTTTTCGCCTGATCGACCACATCGGCAACAAATGCCGAATAATTGGCATAACTTGAATCGTTGGCGTGTATGGATGCATACCTTGCCGCTTCTTTGCTTGAATTGGCGGCAACCAGCTTATTTCCGAATACCCAGCCAAAATCGATTATTCCGCCTAAGAGTATTAAAAATATAGGCAGAACAAGAGCGAATTCAACCATGGCTTGACCGACCTCTCTTTTTAAGCGTTTTCTGCCCATGAAACCCCTCCTCTTGTAAAAGCACCCGCCCGACCAGGTGGGCGAGCCGGTGCTATACAGTGTTTTTTT
>CAZAYQ010000106.1:0-5882 GCA_964489345.1 uncultured Clostridia bacterium
ATTTTTCTGATGAGGTGAAAATTGGATAGAAAATTAGTCCTGAAACCAATAGCGGTAATGATTATATGCCTGATTTTTATCGTCGGCTCAATCTCTTTATCTATAGCCTTATATTTTGGTTTTTTGGCGGGAATTATTTTTACTATTATAGTGCTTTATAAAAGCGGATACTCTGCCAGCGAGCTTTGGGAAACATCTCTATCCGCATTAAAAGATGTCAGGCGATTACTTATCATAATACTATTTATAGGTGCAACTACTTCAGTATGGCTTGCTTCCGGTGTTGTACCCACAATTATGTACTACGGCTTCACCTATATGGAGGGTGTAAACTTTCTATTGGCAGCATTTTTAATAATGTGCCTCGTTTCGTATTTTATGGGTACTGCGGTGGGAACTTTAAGCACAGTCGGCATATCTTTAAGCGGAATCGGCCTGGGTATAGGTATACCCCATAGCTTGATGGTTGGCGCATTGGTTTCCGGAGCCTTTATAGCAGATAAAATATCACCCTTGTCTGGCCTTTTAAATCTTGCTATGACAACCCTTGACAGAAATTATAAAGAAGTATTTAAAAACATGATTATTACATTGATACCGGCTATAATTATTACATCAATAATTTATTTTTTCATAGGGTCAAATTATATTGCTCAAACAGAAAATCTTGCAATTTACAAACAGGCAATATACGAAGGATTTAATACATCGCCTTTATTATTTATCCTTCCTGCAATAGTCTTAATTTTATCTATATCGGGGGTGGATTCATTAAAAACATTTTCGGTTGGAATTATAGCAGGCGGACTACTGGCTGCAGTATTTCAAAAGAGCCCCCTGTCATCAATAATAAAGGCACTGATATTCGGCTATAGGGGCAATACTCCCTCTGAAGAGTTAAACAGCCTTTTGGTCAGCGGGGGCATGATATCCATGATAGAAGCAATATTTATAGTAGCCGGAGCATTTTTGCTGATTAAACTTTTTGAAAAAGGAAATGTTTTGGTGCCCTTAACGGACAGGCTGATATATGGAATTAATAACAGGCTCTCTTTAATAGGAAGAACAGGTTTTATAAGTATATTGATGACAGTTGTAACATGTGACCAAACATCGGGAATTATTCTGCCGGGAACCCTATTGCAGGAAAAATACAAGGAAATGAAGCTGGATAATGCTGTATTGGCAAGAACCATATTTGATACGGGAGTGATTGTGGCCCCCCTCATGCCATGGAATATAAATTCATTTTTAATAAAACCCGTTATGGGCATAAGTGCAGCCTTGTATGGTCCCTACGCAGTCCTGCTTTATGTTTGCCCTCTTGTAACTATGATAGTTTCATTCATACAGTATAAAGACAGGCATTTAAATTATTAAGCTTATAAAATAATATTTTTTCCAATAATAAAATAAGACGAAGACAGGTAATACAATACAATTAAAATGGACAATTTTTTTATTTTAATATATATATCACAAATAATTAGGAGGGAGCTATGAAGAAATTAACATCCAATTTAAAAGTACTAAGTTGGTTAGACGAAATTATTTCAATGACTAATCCTGCAGATCTAGTTTGGATTGACGGCAGTGAAGAGCTGTACGAAAAGCTTCGAAAAGAAGGATGCTCAACAGGCGAACTTATAAAAATGAACGAAGAAATTTACCCCGGCTGCTATTACCACCGGTCTGCAAAAGATGATGTTGCAAGAATGGAAGACAAAACATTTATTTGTTCAAGAAAAAAAGAAGATGCAGGCAATACAAACAATTGGAAGAGTCCTGAGGAAGCATATAAATTGGGGAAAGAAATTTTTACTGACTCCATGAAGGGCAGGACAATGTATGTTATTCCATATTCAATGGGGCCTGTAGGCTCGCCGTTTTCAAAGATAGGAATAGAAATCACGGACTCTATCTATGTTGTATTAAGCATGAATATAATGACCAGGGTTGGTCAAGATGTGCTCGACAGCTTGGGGGATTCCAACGATTTTGTAAGAGGGGTCCATGGAAAGTGCAGCTTGGATATAAACAATAGATACATCTTCCACTTTCCCGAAGACAATGCAATATGGTCATGCAATTCAGGTTACGGAGGCAATGTACTTTTGGGCAAGAAATGCTTCGCCCTCCGCATTGCATCATATCAAGGCAGAATGGAAGGCTGGATGGCTGAACATATGCTCATAGTTGGAATCGAAGACCCTAAGGGCCTTGTTAAATACATAGCCGGTGCATTCCCGTCAGCCTGCGGCAAAACTAATCTTGCAATGCTTATACCCCCTGAAATTTACTTGAACAAAGGCTACAAGGTTTGGACTGTAGGCGACGATATAGCATGGCTCCGCATCAAGGAAGACGGCAGGCTGTGGGCTGTGAATCCGGAAGCAGGCTTTTTCGGAGTTGCCCCCGGGACAAATGAAAAATCAAATTACAATGCCCTTATGTCCACAAAGAAAAATTCAATATTTACAAATGTTGTATACAATTTGGATGATGGCACGGTATGGTGGGAAAAACTTGATAAGAATCCTCCTGAAAATGCCCTGGACTGGTTGGGCAACCCATGGAATGGAAAAACATCAAAGGAAAACGGGGCACACCCCAACTCAAGATTTACGGCACCGGCTAAAAACTGCCCGTGTATTTCACCCGAATGGGAATCACCTGAAGGAGTTCCCCTATCGGCAATAGTATTTGGCGGGAGACGTGCAAAGACAGCCCCCCTTGTTTATCAATCAAGAAACTGGCAGCATGGTACCTTTGTAGGCTCTACCCTTGCATCGGAAACTACTGCAGCGGCAGCAGGAAAAGTAGGGGTTGTAAGAAGGGACCCCATGGCTATGATTCCATTCTGCGGCTACGATATGGGTGATTACTTCAAGCATTGGCTTGAAATGGGCAAGAAAATGAAAAATCCTCCAAAAATATTCCATGTAAACTGGTTTAGAACAAATGAAGAGGGAGAATTTATCTGGCCCGGCTTTGGCGATAATTTCAGGGTAATTGAATGGATGCTCAAAAGATGTGACAATAAGGCAGGTGCAAAAGAAGCTCCCATCGGCTATATGCCAAACCCGGAGGATATAAATATAGAAGGACTTGATATATCAAAAGACACATTGGAATCGCTTTTGACCATCGACAATGAATCCTGGCTTGAAGATGTAAAGAGTATAGAAGAATTCTATAAAAAAATCGGGGATACAATACCTGATGAGCTGTATGAAGAGCTGAAAATATTGACTGATAATTTAAATAAATAATATAGTTTTTTTGACGGAATTCCAAGCTTGGTCCTGGAACTCCGTCTTTTTTATACAGCTTCCGAAAGAGGGCTGCCGTAGTTTCTTGAATTATAAATATTTAACAGTTCTTTTTCCGTTATCTGTCCCTTTCTTTCATCTATTATTATTTCTCCTTTGTCAAGCATGATAATGCGGTCGGAATACTTAACGGCATCTCTTACGTTGTGGGATATTATCATTGTAGTGATATTTTGAGTTTTGATTAATTCCCGGGTTTTTTCCATCACAAGCCTTGATGTTTTCGGGTCTAAGGCTGCTGTGTGCTCATCCAGCAATAGAAGCTCAGGTTTGTTCATTGTTGCCATTAACAAAGACAGTGACTGCCTTTGCCCTCCCGAAAGGTATTTTACTTCTGTATCTAATTTTGTTTCAAGCCCTAAGTCAAGAGTTCTTAAAATTTTTATAAATTCATCTATTTTATTTTTTCTGATTAATTTTTTAAGTGTAAATTTTTGACACTTCTTGTCCGACAGGCTTATGTTTTCCAGGATGGTAAGTGACGGCGACACGCCTGCCGATGGATTTTGGTGGACTCTTCCTATGAACTGAGCCCTTTCATTTTCCTTTAAACCATTTATAATTTTCCCGTTTAATGATATAATTCCTTTTTCCTGCATTGTAACGCCGCTTATTATGTTGAATAAGGTGCTCTTCCCGCAGCCGTTTGCTCCCAATAATCCCGTACATTCCCCCTTGTTTATATGGATGTTGAAATCATTAAATATCCTTAGTTCATAATCCGTTCCCATATTGAAAGCCTTCGATAAATTTTTAATATCTAACATTTTGCTTCCTCCACAAATTCTTTTGACTTTTTTATTTTTACAGGGCTGAATGTATTGTAGCTTAAAAACAGTATTACTATTATTGCATTTATTGCTCTTAAGTCTGTTGGTGCAAGACCTAAATCAATGGCAAGCGCTCCGATAAATTTATATATTAATGCTCCTGTTATTGCCCTTGATGTAGTTTTCAAAAACCTTCTGTTTCTTAATATTGTATCCCCTACAATTATAGAAGCAATTGCAACTATGATGATTCCAACCCCCGATGTTATTTCTGCAAAGCCTAAATACTGTGACATCAATGCCCCGCTTAATGCCACCAAACCGTTTGAAAGCATTAATCCTATCAATTTATACTTGTTTGAATCTTCCCCCAGAGACTTAACCAATGTTTCATTGTCTCCGGTTGCTATCAATAAATAGCCCACTTCTGTCTTTAAAAACAAGTCCATAAGTACTTTTACGGTAATTACTATTATTATAAGCACTATTACCGGCTTGTAGCCGTCATATATTGAATCATAGCTGAAAAGTCCTATATTGGATTTGCCGTTTAATCTTAAATTAATTGTATAAAGGATTGAAGCTGTCAGTATTCCCGATAACAAAGCCTGTATTTTTAATTTTATGTGGAGAGTGTATGTCAAGAGTCCTGCTAAGCTGCCGAAGACAAATGATAAAAAGGTGCTTATAAAAGGCGAAAAACCTGAAGTGATGAATTTTACAAATAAAAATGCTCCAAGGGGAAATGTTCCTTCAACGGACATATCTGCAAAATCAAGTATTTTAAATGTTATGGTCACTCCAATTGCCAAAACTGAAAATATCAAACCTTGCTCAATTGATGTAAGTATTAATGTATTCATTTCATATCCTTTCTGTTATGCACCTCGCAGCCTTATTCCACAAACTCTGCCCCTTCAAAAGCTTTGTGGTCCTTTGCAAATCCTAAACTTCCTGCTGTCTGTAAATTTACTTTTTTCTCAAGCTCCTTTGATGACTGAACCGGAATGTCAGCTACAGCTGCCTTATCAACTAATATTTGCTTAGCCATTCTTGCAGACTCCTGACCTATTACATAGTAGCTTATCCCCTTTGAAACCAGTATCCCTTGGTCTACATGACTGCCGTCAGCTGATACAGTCAAGAGCTCCTTTTCTTCTGCCAGCTTAGCTACCAGTTCCATTGCAGATGCCACCATATTGTCTGTAATTATATAAAGACCTTCCACTTTTTTCGAAATAGTGTCAAGAGCTTGAGGTATGTCATTTATGCTAGTTATCCCAACAGTTTCAATTGTCAGTCCCAGGTCTGCTGCAATTTCTTTTGTCTGGTCAACTTGAACTTCGGAATTTGATTCGCCGATATTGAAAATAATTCCTACCGACTTTATGTCTTCCTTCAATGCTTTAAAGAGTTCCAGGTTTTCCTTTATGGGAGCAGCATCAACAACTCCCGTAATATTGTTGTCAGTAACATCCATAGCTGTCACCAGCTCGGAAAATACGGGGTCTGTAACTGCCGTAAATACCAATGGTATATCTGTGCCTTCTATTGCCTTTTTTGCTGCCTGAGATGTAAGTGTTGCAATTGTAAATATTAAATCCACATCATCCTTGACAAATTTTTCTGCAATCATTTGGGCATTATTTATGTCTGCCTGTGCATTCTGGTCAATAAATTCTGCCTCAACTCCAAGTTTTTCCATCTCATCTATAAATCCCTGTCTTGATGCATCCAAGGCAGGATGCTGTACAAGCTGTGCTATTCCGATGGTGAACTT
>CAZAYQ010000107.1:0-5815 GCA_964489345.1 uncultured Clostridia bacterium
GCAGTCTCTTTATTTTTATTATTTTTTTTATTTATTGGCTTTTTTATAATTAGAAAAATAAATATGTTGCAATTTACAAATAAAACTGTTATACTATCAATATCTTTTTTAATAGCGGAGGATTCTTTTAAATGAAAACAGGTACAGTAAAATGGTTCGATTCCAAGAAAGGTTTTGGATTCATATCCTGTGATGACGGAAAGGATGTATTTGTACATTTTTCCGCAATAATGACAGATGGATTTAAAACTTTGGAAGAAGGACAAAAAGTTAACTTTGATATAGTTGATGGTCAAAAAGGACCTCAGGCTAGCAATGTTACTGTAGCATAGTAGTAATTGTTTTTCGTAATAATACATTAATATAGATATAGCATTACTTATATTGATATTAGTATTTGAAGGAGACGTGATAAGGACTACATGTGTAGTTCTTTTTCATATATTATTATTTTTAAAAAACATGGAGGAGTTTAATGAAAACAGGTACAGTAAAATGGTTTGATTCTGCGAAAGGTTTCGGATTTATTACAAGCGATGAAGGAAATGATGTGTTTGTACATTTTTCTGCAATCTTATCCGAAGGTTTTAAAACTTTGGAAGAAGGACAAAAAGTTTCATTTGAAGTGGTTGAAGGGGCAAGAGGACCTCAGGCTGCAAACGTTGAAGTTATCTAACACATGCGCAGATGCACCTGTTCAGGGAGAGAACAGGTGCTTTTTTATTGCCACCCCTGACCGATGCAGCAGCCGGATTAAAGCATATCATCTAATCTATACAAATCATTTAATAATATTTCTCTGAATTTTTTCGTATCTACTTTCGTCAGCACCATTGGATAGCTCCTGTCTCTTTTTCATTTTTGAATAGCTGTATAGCCCAAGACCTGTAAGTGTTGTTGCGTATGGCAGCATTTGTACCAATTCATAAGGCCAGTTTCCAAGCTGCAAGATGTTTGAAAGTGCTTGTGCTCCACCAAAGAGCATGGATACCAAAAATGAACCTATGGGAGTATTTCCTCCCATGGCATCAGCAGCCAAGGCAATAAAACCTCTGCCGGCACTCATTCCGCCGGTAAACCTGGTCATATATCCTCCGGAAAGAAAGTAGCCCCCCATTGAAGCAAGAACACCGCTTAAGCTTAACGATATGTAGCGGATTTTGTCAGAACTTATACCCACGGATTCTGCAGCATCCTTATTTTCCCCGACTGCCCTTATTTGAAGGCCCAAGGGTGTTTTGTAGAGGAAAATATGAAATAAGGCCACCATTATAAGCGAAATATAAGTCAGAGCATTCTGGTTGGATAAAACCTGGCCAAAAAACGGAATATCCTTTATAATGGGCAGGCTTATCCTTGGTATTATTAAGCTTTGAATTGAAGAAGAAATACCCCTGTCTCCTGACACATGCAGAAGTATGAGTATGGTTGCCCCACTGGCAATCAGATTTAATGCAATTGCTGCAAGTATTGCATCTGTTTTTAATCTTAAAACAAAGAAGGCAAGGCAAAATCCTATGAAGCCTCCCGCTGCCATAGTTGCCAAAAGTCCCAGCCATGGACTCTGAAAGGCTGCACTGAAAATTACACCAAAAAGTGCCGCGAAAAGCATAATTCCTTCCAATGCCATATTGATAATTCCTGCTCTGGATGCAATGGTAGAAGCCAAGGCTGCAAATAATATGGGGGTTGCTGCCCTTAAGCTTGCATTTAAAAATTCAGGTGAAAGGATTGCATCAAGAATCATACTGGTCACCTTCCTTTTCAACTAATGCTTCTTTTGCTATGAGCTTGTGTTTGTATTTGCTTAAGAATTGTTCAGCAACGACCAGGAGGATTATAATACCTTGGGTTATGGTTACTATTTCTGTTGCAACATCCGTAGACCGGGACATTATTGATGCACCGGTACGGAGATAGGCAAGAAAAAAAGCGGCAAAGGGAACATAGGCAGGGTTTTTCTTAGCCAGGGTGGTAATAATTATAGCATCCCATCCATAAGCTAAAAATGATGTCCATGTAAAACGGTTATATATGCCAAGAAGTTCCACACCTCCGCCAATACCAAAAATGGCTCCTCCAAGCAATTGTGAAAACAAGGTGATTTTTACTACATTTATACCTGAATACCTTGCAAAATCTCTGTTTTCTCCCGTAACACGAAGCTCGTAGCCTAATTTTGTCTTATACAAAAAAACATATCCTAATAAGGCGACAGCTAAGGCAATGAACAAGCCGGGATGAATTTTTGTTCCGCTTATAATAGTCCCAAGTTGGGCAGCAGGAGGGACAGCATATGAAGCTAAAGCCCCTGCTTTCGGATCCTTTAAAATATTATTTAAAACATAAGTTGAAAAGTATAAAATTAAATAATTCATCATTAAGGATGAAACCAATTCATTGGATTCAGTTTTTATTTTCATCAGGGCAGGAATTCCAGTAACTATCATGCCGCATAAGCCGGCTGCAAAGATAGCAGCTAAAGGACTTATTGCAGGCGGCAATGTTGTGTTTAAAGCAAAATATGTGGCAGCTAAACCTCCTATGTGGAAGGCACCTTCACCTGCCAGGTTTATTTCATTGGCTGCAAACATGATGCTTATACCCACCCCTGTAAAGATTAAGGGTATCATTGCTTCGATAACATTGCCGAAGCGCCTTTGGCTTTGAAGGGGTCCTGTAAGAAGCTGAACAATTGCTTTGACAGGCTCTTTGCTAGTTAAAAAAATTATTCCGAATGATATTAATAAGGCGATAAATACAGCAAAGAGGGTCCTGAGTATGTTTAATTTTGTATTAGAATTCATATATTATACCCTCCGGCTTGTCATCCTTTTTTATGCCTAACATATATTTTCCAAGTTCAGCTTCAGTTACGTTTTTGACATCATTAAATAGGCCTGAAAATCGTCCTTTGTAAATAACAGCTAATCTGTCGCTTAATTCCAATATTTCATTTAAGTCGGCAGATATAAGAATAATTGCACAGCCTCCATCTCTTAAGTCAAGGATTCTCTGTCTTATAAAGGAGGCTGCCCCTACGTCAATACCCCTGGTGGGCTGGTTTGCAATTATTATTTTAGGGTCTGCTGAAAACTCTCTGGCAACTACAAGCTTCTGAATATTTCCCCCTGAAAGCATGTCAACGCTTTGTTTGCAGGACTTGGTCCTTATCCGGTATTCTTTTATCAGTTCCTTGACCCTGCTTTCAATTTTTTTGTTCTTAAGAAACACTTTTCCGGAATACTCTTGTTTATGATATTGGCTTGTAAACATATTGTCTATTATATTCATGTTGCTTGCACAGCCCAAGGTCATTCTGTCTTCAGGTATATGAGCCATGCCTAAATCCCTTAACTCTCTGATTGAGAAGTTTTTTGCAGCTTGGCCAAATATTATTATTTGGCCCTTATATTTATTTGAAAGTCCTGTAAGAACTTCTACCAGCTGGCCTTGACCGTTTCCTTCCACTCCTGCTATACCGAAAATCTCTCCTTCCTTTACATCAAAGGACAAATCATCAACTCTTTTTAATCCTGCAGCATCTGCAACAGACAAGTTTCTGACCTTTAATACTCTTTCTTTTAAATTAACCGGTTTTTTATTAAATGTGGTCACAAGATCTCTTCCAACCATGAGCCTTGACATTTCAGCAGTTGTAATATCCTTTACCAGATAGGTTCCCTTGCTTCTTCCATTTCGCATTATAGTTGCCCTGTCGCATATTTCTTTGATTTCATTTAATTTATGTGAAATAAATATGATGGTGCGGCCTTTTTCTTTAAGTTTTTTTAACTGTATAAATAGTTCTTCTGTCTCCTGAGGGGTTAAAATCGCAGTAGGTTCGTCCAATATTAAAATATCCGCCCCCCTGTAGAGGGCTTTTAATATTTCAACTTTTTGCTTAAGTCCAACGGTCAGGTTTTCAACCTTTTCTCTTACATCAATATCAAAGTTATATATATCTGCTGTTTCTTTGGATAATTTAAAAACCTTATCTTCATCTATAAAGAGGGTGTTTTTTATTGGTTCCACACCTAAGACAATGTTCTCAGCAACGGTCAATGAGGGAACAAGCATAAAATGCTGGTGGACCATTCCTATGCCTATTTTTATGGCATCCTGGGGCGATTTAATAATTACTTTTTGACCCTTTATAATTATTTCCCCCTGTTCCGGCAGCTCAATTCCAAATAATACTTTCATCAAGGTGGATTTCCCTGCTCCGTTTTCCCCTAACAATGCATGAATTTCACCCTTTTCCAATTCAAATGTGACGTCTTTAACAGCGGCTGCCCCATTTGGATAAATTTTCATAATATTATTCATCTGAACTACTATATCGCCCATTTCTTTTCTCCGCCAAATAAACTATGGGACGGGGTTGATGACAACAACCCCGTCCCCTTGTCACTACTGTACTGATTCTTTTATTGCTTCAATTTCTTCCGTAGTTTTTCCTAAGGCAGTGTCAACTACAATTTTACCGTCTATGATATCTTTTTCCAGTTCGTTAATTTTCTCTCTGATATCTTCCGGCAGCATTTCTTCATAGTGGGCATCCTTTACCAGGTTAACTCCGCCTTCTGCAAAACCAAGGGATTCTGCACTGCCGTATGCCAGGCTACCTTCCATATCGAGTTTGATTGCTCTTATAAGTGAATTCCCTACATTCTTAAGTGCTGATGTAGGAATATAGTCTGCTTGTTCAGGCAGTAATGCCGCCTGGTCAGAGTCAACTCCGAAAACATATCTTTTTGCAACTTCGGCTGCTTCAATCTGACCCAAGCCGGCCCTGGCTGCAACATTAAAACCAACATCCACACCGCCCATTTGGTACTGGGTCAATGCAATATCCTTGCCCTTAGCTGAATCGATGAAGTCTCCCACATACCCTATGACAACCTTTATATCCGGCTCAACATGTTTAGCCCCTTGAATATAGCCTAACAAAAAATCACTTATTATCGGGTTGTTCATTCCGCCCAGGAAACCTATTGCTTTTGTTTCAGGATCAACCATGGGCAGTCTTTCATCAGTAGTCATCATTGCTGCAGCTGCTCCTACCAAAAATGATACTTCGTTTTGTTTGTATAATACATTATAGATGTTATTAAAATCACCTTTTGAGAAATCAAATGTTTCATCAAAGAATATGAATTTTTGGTCCGGAAATTGTACTGAGGCTTCTGCAAGCCCTTCATACATCTGCCATGTGCCGATGATTATTACATCATATTCGCCTGTATCGCAAAAATCCAGCAATGTTGAAGTCCATTTCGGCTGGTTTGCAGCTTCGCCGCCCATTTGTTCTATTTCAAAATCAAATACATCTTTGCCTAACTCATCTCTTAATCTCTCAAGTCCATCATTGGCCGAATCAAAAAATGATTTGTCTCCCAATGTTCCGTTTATAAGAAGTGCTGCCTTGTAAGGGTCTCCTTCCCCGGCTCCCGGCTGCCTGGCACATGAAATGAAGGAAAAAATCATAAGGCCGGCTAATAATAGTGCTAATACTTTTTTCATTTATCTCTCCTGATTTTCATAATTTGTATATTTTAAAAACTTGCTTCGCAGGTAAATTCACTGATTTATTTGCTCATTATGCGGCATAAATCGGGAATTTTATGGATTAAGTCATAACGGCAGTCTCAAGGGCTATTTTCATCATGTCTTCAAAGCCTTTTTCCCTTTGTTCAGGAGTAGTTTCAGTCTGTTGTACAAGAGAATCTGATACGGTTAATATTGTAAGAGCATTTACTCCTGCTCTGTTTGCATTGCAGTATAATGTGTAGGTTTCCATTTCAACAGCCAG